>CAIOAQ010000427.1 GCA_903856025.1 uncultured beta proteobacterium | reverse complement strand
CTGCTCCACTGTCTTTGCACTTGCGATGGCCTCGCGTGCTTCTTGTAAAACATCGGCATCCCCGCTGGCAGGTCGAGACATGGCGAATCTCCATCTGAATTGATGGAGATATTATTACACTAATGAATTAGAAATGGAATTAGAAATATTCTGTCATGTAAGCCCGCGTTTGCTGGCATTCGGAAGTTCAAGTTGCTTGCCAAAAACAGGATATGGACGCCAACGCACAACTGCGAGCTGCGCGACCATATTTTTGACCAATTGGATGCTCGGACCAGGCTGCGCCACCGGCAGGTGGTCTATTACGGAGAGCCAGTACTTGAAGGGTGCTTACTGTAAATAGGGGCGCAGCCCCTTGGTGAGATCCGTTGTGATTTCTACTGCAGACGCATTTGCACATCCACCTGTACTTGGGCCGACCCGCGTTGGTAAGAGACCATGAGCGCCCTCATTGCCCCAGCTTTGCCAATCTTCACCAAACAGCTCATACGGATGCTGCGTGCGGTCGGAGCCGTTGCCGCACATCATGTCGTTGGCCGCGCAGTACTTGTCGCAGCCCCAGCACAGGCGCTCGGGGTTGGCCGGGTGGATGGGGAACTTTTTCTGTGACATGGGGCTTGCTCTCAGCCAAGTGGCGGCTCGGGCTTCTACGTTTTTAACCTAACGCGTCAGCTGCGCATACAGCAAGGCCAGGCGGCGTGGCAGCTCGGCCGGTCGTTTGACGATGGTGAAGCTGTGCTTGCCAAAGATATGCGGCAGGTAATCCTCAGCCGTCTGGTCCACCGTGACACAAAAGGGGCGCAGGCCCATTTTGCGTGCTTCGCTCAGGGCGTAGCGCGTGTCTTCTATGCCGTAGCGGCCTTCGTAGTAATCGTTGTCGTTGGGTTTGCCGTCGGTGAGTATCAGCAGCAGGCGCTCACGCGACTTTTCCTTCGCCAGCAGGGCGCTGGACTGGCGGATGGCCGCACCCATGCGGGTGTAGAAGGCCGGTTTGATCTGCGCGATGCGACCGCGGATGTTTGCATTGAAGTTTTCGTCAAAGCGCTTGAGTTCCACCATGCTGACGGCGTGGCGCTGGCGTGAGCTGAAGCCGTACAGGGCAAAGCGGTCGCGGGTTTCGGACAGCGACTCGGCAAACAGCGACAGGCTGTCGCGGATCACGTCGATCACGCGCAACTCCTCGCTGATGGCGGCTTCGGTGGACAGCGATAAATCCGCCAGCAACAGGCAGGACAGATCGCGCTGGTTGCGCCGCACCTGCAAGTAGCAGTCCTGCTGGGCCACGCCAGCGTCGGTGCGGGCGCGGATCAGCGCGTCCAGGTCGATGTCGTCGCCGTGCGACTGACGCCGACGCACCTGGCGCTCGGGGTTGAGCAGGGCCAACTGATGGTGCAGGCGGCGCTGCTCCTGACGCAGGCGCTCCGGCAGTTCGCAGGCCGGTGCATCTTTCATGTTGCTGATACGCAGGCTGCAGTGCGCGGGCAGCAAGGTCTGGCGTTTGTAGTCCCACTCGGGCAAGAGAATGGCGGGCGCGGCGTTGGCAGGAGCCGCCTCTTCTTCCCGTGCGGCACGGTCCAGGTTCATGCGCAGGGCGCGCGCGACGGAGCGCTGGTCGTCCGACACGCTCAGGGTGTCCAGGTCATCGGCGGCGCGGGCCAGGTCTTCTTCATCGTTCTCATGCACGTCGTGCTGCACCTTGGCGTATTCGGACCAGCTGAAGATGGACTCGGGCCGGAACATCATCAGGCCACCGGGGCGTTCCGGCATGTCGGCGTCTTCGGCCACGCGGCGTTTCTGGTCCTGCTGCTTGCTGCTGGTCTGGGCGTTTGCGGCATCGGACCCGGCTTCTTTTGCGGGCGCACCCTTGGTTACGCAGCGCGCATGCGGGGCCAGCCACAGCAGCACCGGCTCCGGCGCACGCTCGCCCCAGATCAGCGTGACGGAACTGTCCGGATGCCGCAGCGCCTGGCGAATGCTGCGCTCGGCCTGCGCCTCGACCGGCGGCAGCGTGGCCGGGTCGGGACGGCGCTGCAGTTCGGCCTGCACCAGTTGCCAGTAGCTGGCCGCCAGGCCGCGGTAGTTTTTCAGCAGATGCAGGGTGCCCAGCTGGTTGCGCGTGACCCAATCGCCCTGCTCCGGCGCTGCGGCGCACAGCGCTGTCAGCCAGCGGTACAGCGCCTGGTTCAATTCGACGGTGGCGTAGGCATCGATCACACCGGGCAGGCGCAGCGCCTGTGCGTCCACGCCCGCCAGTTCGACCTTGCCGTGGACACCGGCCATGCGCTCCAGCACGGTGCGACGCGCGCCGTGGCGCACACCGGCCGTGGCGTCTACCTTCAAACCATGCGCCCCGCCCAGCGCGCGAAACAACAGGCCCAGTTCGCCGCGCAGGGGTTCCAGCGGCACGGCTGCGGCGTGGGCGCGCTGTCCCGCCATGCGGGTCAGCATGTGGTGCCACCAGAGTCCTACGCGTTCTTCCATGATGGGGTACTCAATCGCCCAGAATGGCTTGCACCACCTGCATCAGCGCGCGCACCATCTCCGGATCGTCGGTGACGCACTCGATCATGCCGACTCGGCAAGCCAGGCGCGGCTCGCAGCCCTGCACGATCAGGCGCGCCACATCCACGATCAGGCGGGTGCCGGGTGCCTCTTCCAGGTCGTGGTCCGCGGTTTGCCGCAAGGCGCGCGCCAGTGTCACCAGTTGTTTGGCCAGCGCCGGTGCGATGCCGGTTTCACCCAGCACAATCTGCAGTTCCAGCGCCGCATCGGGAAAGTCAAAGGCCAGCGACACAAAGCGCTGCCGCGTGCTGGGTTTCAGGGCCTTCATCAGGTGCTGGTAGCCCGGGTTGTAGGACACCACCAGCATGAATTCGGGTGGCGCTACCAGCACCACGCCCAGCCGGTCAATTGGCAGGATGCGCCGTTCGTCCGAGAGCGAATGCAGCACCACCGTGGTGTCCTTGCGCGCCTCGACAATTTCGTCCAGGTAGCAGATACCCCCTTGGCGCACGGCCTGGGTCAGCGGGCCGTCCACCCAGTAAGTGCCATCGGCACCAATCAGATGGCGTCCAACCAGATCGGCGGCACTCAGGTCGTCATGGCAGGACACGGTGAACAGGGGACGCTGCAGGCGCGCCGCCATGTGTTCCACAAACCGGGTTTTGCCGCAGCCGGTCGGGCCCTTAAGCAGCACGGGCAGGCGGCTGCGCCAGGCCATCTGGAAGACATCTACCTCCTGGTCGATTTCAACATAGGCCGGGAGATACGGGGCCTGGGACTTGTGCAGGGATAAAAGCGTCATGGTGGGGGCCAGCGTGGAGTAAAAGAATCAATCAAGCAGGAATGCCAGGCCGATTGCCACGGTCACTCCTGAGAGATACAGCGCCATCAGGGCGCGCCAGAACCAGCGCGCCTGGCGCAGGCCCATAAAGTGATCCACCAGCAACTGGCCTTTGAGCCACATGGCCGCCAGCACCAGCAGCACAAAGGTGTGCTCAGAAAACCGGTTCAGACCGTAGTAGCTGAGCAGGGTCAGCAGCATCAGGGCGCACCAGACCAGCTGCAGACGCGGTGCAGGCGAAGAAAGGGCGTGTTCAGGGTGTGCCATCAGTGCAATACATAGACCAGCACAAACAAAATGATCCAGACCAGATCCACCATGTGCCAGTAGGAACTGGCGGTCTCGATACCGACGCGGAAATGGGCGTTGTAGCGACCCTGCAGCGTGTTGCGGATGACGGCAGACACAATCACCATGGCCATCACGACATGCATGAAGTGAAAGAAGGTGAGCGAGAGATAAAACATGTCGAACAGGTTGCGCGACAACTGCAGGCCGATGTCTGCGTCGTGGCTGAACTCCATGGCCTTGAGGGCCAGGAACACCGCCCCCAACGCCCAGGCACCGCAAAGCCAGGCCACGCAGGCGCGCACCCGGTCTGCCCGTATGGCGGAGCCGGCGCAGGCCACGGCGTAGCTGCTGCTGATCAGCACCAGGGTATTGATCAGGCCGCCCCGGCGGTCCAGCAGGGCCTGCTCGCTGTTAAAGAGTTCGATATGCGAGCGCCGCGCCAACGCGTAGGCCAGGAACAGCACGCCAAACACCAGCAGCTCGGCAAAGATGAAGATCCAAACAGCCAGGTCACCAGGAAGGGCCGAACCCTTTTCCTGGGGCCGACCGACCGGGCCTGCAGCATCAGCCGTCAGTGTGAAGGTGTTCATGGCGTTTTGGCGCAGCAGGTCGTGGCGCGATCAGGCAACAGCGCGCTTCACTTCAGCGTCGTAGCCGTATTCGCCCGGAATGAAGAAGCTCACCAGGTAAGACAACAGACCCAGCAGGAAACCGACGCCAGCGATTTCACGGATCCAGAAGAAGGCCTTGGACGATTCCGCCACTTCCATGAAGCTGGACGGGCTGGCACCCATGCGCTGGGTGAACATGGTCACCAGACCGGCGCCGGTCAAGGCCATGGTGATGCCCATCATGCTGATCACCATGATCCAGAAGCCGGTCATTTCCCAACGCTGGGCTTTGACGCTGTTGGCATGGCGGCCGCGCAGCAGGGGCATGGCGTAGGAAATGATGGCCATGGACACCATCGCATAGGCGCCGAAGAAAGCCAGGTGACCGTGAGCGGCCGTCAGGTTGGTGCCGTGGGCATAGAACTGCACCGGGGCCAAAGTGATCATGAAGCCCCACAGGCCAGCGCCCAGAAAAGCGACGATGGGTGTGCCCATGGCCCACAGCATAGCGGCCTTGTTGGGGTGTTCGCGTCGGCGCTGGAACAGCGTCTTGAAGGCAAATGCGATCAGCATGATGAAGGGGATTGGCTCAATGGCGCTGAAAATGGAACCCAACCAGATCCAGTACTCTGGCGCACCGGTGTAATAGTAGTGATGACCGATGCCGATGATGCCGGAGACCAGGGTCATGGCAATGATCACGTACAGCCACTTTTCGATGATTTCGCGGTCCACCCCGGTCATCTTGATCAGGATGAAGCCCAAGAGCGCGCTCAGAATCAGCTCCCAGTCGCCTTCCACCCAGCCGTGCACCACCCACCACCAGCCATAGCTGGCCTTGACAGTGTCGTCGGGGAAATAAAACGCGGGCAAGAACAGCAGGGCCAGACCCCACAGCGCCACCACCAGGATGACATTCAGCGAGGTCTTGCGGCCCCTGAGCAGCGTCATCGTGATATTGAACAGCAGCGACAGGGCCACCAGCACAATGCCCACCTTGGTCGGCAGCGGTTGCTCCAGATAGCCGCGCCCCATGGTGGGAACGATGGCGTTACCGGTGGCCGCGGCCAACTGGTCATAGGGCACGAACAGGTAGCCCAGAATGGTCGCGGCTCCGGCGATCAGGAACACCCAGAAAGTGACCAGGGCCAGCTTGGGGCTGTAAAGCGGTGTCTGCGCCTCTTCGGGCACGATGAAATAGGCGGCGCCCATGTAGGCCATCAGCAGCCAGACGATCAGCAGATTGGTGTGCACCATGCGGCTGACGCTGAAGGGTATGGCGGGGAACAGAAAGTTCCCGTCCAGGTATTGCATACCGGCCACCAGGCCGAAGAGGATCTGCCCTAAAAACAGTGCCAGCGCGGCAATGAAATAGGGTTTCGCCACACTTTGAGATGCTTTGATCATGATGTTTGGGTGTTTTTCATTGGTTGGTTTTTTGAAGTCCACTGCGGCTGGGCTTAGCCCTGGGTGTTCGGTGGCCAATGGTTGGTGTCTATGTTGGACAACCATTTGAAGTAGGCGTTCAGGTCTTCGTACTGGGCGTCGGTAAACACAAAGTGTGGCATCTGACGACGTCCGGCAATGCCGGTGGGTTGGGTCTGGATCCAGGCCTTGATGAAATCCGGGCCGCGGCGCACATACACGTTGCCCAGCTCGGGCGCAAAGTAAGCGCCTTCCCCGTTGATCGTGTGGCAGCCGATGCAGTTGTTGCTGTCCATCAGGTACTTGCCGCGCTTGACGGAGTCGGTCAGTTGATCGGCATGGTCGCGCAGGGGGATCTGTCGCCAGGTATCCGCACTGAGCGCGAGGTAGATCACCAGAAAGATGGCGGCGCTGCCCAAAAAGATGTTGCGCGCCATGGCCTTGGTGAAGATTTGCTGCATATTTTTTTCCTCTTCAAGTGGTGTCGGGTCGGTAACCGTATCGGTGACTGAGCGATGAATTGATCCAATTCGAGGCTATGATTTGCAAGCTGCATGCCAGTATATTTATACATATAAATCAACGTCTTATGAAATTAGTGGTAATTTTGACCATTACCAAAGATGGTTAATAACACCATATAAATGGTACTATTCACCATGATAGAAGCCACGCAGTTAAAGAATCTCTCGCTGCCGCTGGCAGGCCCGGAACGCCTGCAGCGCCTGGTCAGCGCCCTGCGCAAGCAATTCAAAAGTGATGCAGTTGCCGTGATGCGTTTGCAAGACGATGCATTGCTGCCTGAAGCGGTTGATGGTCTGGTGCACGAGACGCTCGGGCGGCGCTTCCAGGTCAGCGCGCACCCCCGGCTGGCGGCGATTCTGGAAAGCAGCCAGCCGGTCCGTTTTCAGGCCGATTGCGGGTTGCCCGACCCCTATGACGGTTTGCTGCAGGTGCATGCGGGCGAGCCCCTGCCGGTGCACGACTGCGTGGGTGTGAGCTTGTCTGTCGATGGCAGCCTGTGGGGTGTACTGACCCTGGATGCCCTGGGTGCAGATGCCTTCGGCGCGCAGATCGTCGATGAGCTGTGCAGCCATGCTGCATTGATCGAGGTCGCCATTCGGATGATCCGGCTGGAAGACGACGCCCGCAGCCTGCGCCAGGGCCGCAGCGCGGCAAGCCCGCCACCCGGCATGGATGCGCCAGTGGACGAGGAGATCGTCGGACAAAGCTCCGACATGCTCAGCCTGTTGCAGGAGGTCGACGTGGTGGCCAGCTCCGACCTGCCGGTGCTGCTGCTGGGCGAAACCGGGGTCGGCAAGGAGTTGTTTGCCCGGCGCATCCACCGGCATTCCTCGCGCCTCAAGCCGCTGGTGCAGGTGAACTGTGCGGCCCTGCCGGAGGCCCTGGCCGAGAGCGAGTTGTTTGGCCACGTGCGCGGTGCCTTTTCGGGCGCCACCACCGACCGCGCCGGGCGCTTTGAGGTGGCCGATGGCGGCACCATTTTTCTGGATGAAATTGGCGAGCTGCCTTTGACGATTCAGGCCAAGCTGTTGCGGACCCTGCAAAACGGTGAAATACAACGCCTGGGTGAAGACCGCCCGCGCCGGGTGAATGTGCGCGTCATCGTCGCCACCAACCGTGACCTGCAGCATGGTGTCAAGGACGGCGTCTTTCGTGCCGACCTGTACCACCGTCTCTCGGTTTACCCGATCCACATTCCGCCGTTGCGCGAACGCGGCAATGACGCGCTTTTGCTGGCCGGGCGTTTTTTGGAGCTCAACCGTGTGCGCCTGGGCATGCGCAGCCTGCGCCTGTCACCGGCTGCCGAGAGCGACATCCTGCGTTACCAGTGGCCCGGCAATGTGCGTGAGTTGGAGCATGTGATCAGTCGCGCCGCCATCAAGGCGCTCAGCCGCGGTGCCCGCACCTCCGACATCGTGACCCTGGTGCCCAAGCTGCTGGACCTGGATACCGGCTTGCCCGACGCGCCCGCGCCGCAAGTGGCACAGGCCGCGCCCGTGGATGCGGTGCCGGCGAACCTGAACGAAGCCGTGGCACAGTGCCAGCGCGAGATGATCCACCAGGCCCTGTCAGCAACCGGCTCCAACTGGGCTTTTGCCGCACGTCAACTCGGGCTGGACCCCAGCAACCTGCACAAGCTGGCCAGGCGACTGGGGCTCAAATAGCGACAAAAGAGTTTGCTCGTGGCAAATTGGCGAATACCGCGTACGGCAAACGTGAAGTGGAGTTGGACCACCGCAAAGCAGTCAATGCGCAATCAGTCTTTGTAGGCATCCACAGGCACACTGATGGACACTTCATCGCTGACCACCGGGAGGTACTTCGTCAAGCCAAAATCTGATCGTTTGATGTTGGCAGAGACGTTACCAGAACACATGCGCCGCTGGTCCACCGGGCTGATGCCGCACTGGAAGTTGTTCACGACCAGCTTGAGTGGCTTGGTGACACCAAGCATGGTGAACTGCCCTTCGGCAGCTACTACCTTGCTGCCTTCAAAAATCAATTTATCCGACTTGAAGGTCATGGTGGGAAATTTCTTGACGTTGAAAAGCCCTTCGTCGGACAGGTGAGCGGTCCACGCGGCAGAGCCCATGTCAATGGACCGGGTGTCGATGGTGAACTCCACGCTTCCTTTTTTTGCGCCAAGGTCCAGCGCGACTTTTCCGCTGGTTTTCTTGAAAAGGCCTCTTTGCGATGAAAACGCGACGCGGGGAATATCGAATGAGGCCATCGCAAAGCCCGAATCGATGGTGTAGCTGTCAGCCGCTAAAGCGGAAGTGAACAGGGTGCCCATCACTACTGAAACGGCAAGGTATTTTTTCATAAGAGTCTCCGTGGGCTAGTCCGTTTCCTGGCAACAAGCTTGCTGCCAAGCATGCAATCCACTCATTGTGCAGACGGAAAGGCCTGCAGATAACCAGCCACCGCCTGCATTTCCTGATGGGTCAACAAATGGGTAATTTGTTCCATGGGTGTGCCCGGCCGCTGCTCTGTTTCCTGAAACACATGCAACTGTTTCACCAGATAGTCCTGGTGCTGACCGGCCAGCTTGGGGAACGGGCCAGTGCCCTGTGCCTGGGGTCCATGACAGGCCCCGCATGGTGCTGCCAATTTTTCCGGTACGCCATTTTCAAATATCTGCTTGCCAGCGGCCATCTGCTCTGCGCTGACTGCAGCGTTTGGCACCGGAACTTGCTGGTTGAAATACGCTGCAAGACCTTTGATCTGATCATCAGTCAGGTGACGTGCAATGCCCCACATGTATTCATATCCGGGCGGGTCTGAGCGCTGGTGGGTCCTGAAATTTGTCAGTTGCGCCACGATGTAGTCTGGTGTTTGTCCAGCCAGTCGAGGGAATATGGGCGAGACCGAATTGCCATCTATGCCATGGCACAGCGAGCAAACTTGCTGCGCCAAGACAGGTGCTGGAACCGTTGGATCTGCCAGATTCCTGGAATGCTCAAGACTGGAACAGCCTGCACCGAGTACGCCGATGGCACCCATCAAAAGAAGAGAGCTGAATTTCATGTTGAATCTCCTATGACGCGGGGGCAATTAGTAAGCAAACCAGACGTACAAAAACATGGAGTTGTTGTCGCTGGCGTTGCGGCCTGCGCCGTCGTAATTGATGCTTGCCCCCTGGTAGGTGCTGTAGCTGGTGTACTGGGCACCCACGCGCACGTTTTGCACCGGAATGAAGAAGGCTTCGTAAGTGTTGCCACGAGTAGTAGGGTCGCCCAGGCCTTGGTTGTTGGTCCCTGTCTGGTTAAAAGCCGACAAACTTCCTCCGTACTTAGCCTGATAGGTATAGGTCAACTTGGCACGGCTCACGGTGGTTGTGTCGTTCATACCAGGGTTAACAGCAGAAGCCGCATTGAACGCGTCCGAATAAGTTGTGTCCGTCTTCATTCGAACCACCTGTGCGGTGACCGTATGCGGATCGAGAATGTACTGGTACTGGGCATCCAACCCGGTGTTTCTAAACTTCCCCACGGTTGAAGGATCTGTCGTATTCGTAGCGTCGTCATACTTATGAGCCACCATCCCCGATGTGCCGATCATCAGGTTGTGGGGGCCCCACTCGTGGGTCAGCGCCAATCGCCAATACGGGTTGTTGTTGCCACTGAGTTGGGTTCTGGGATTCACACCGGCAGCCATGAAGGACAGCGCCTTGTCGGCGGTGCGGTAAGTGCCGACTTCGGCGTAAACCATTCTGTTCCAGTAAAGATAGGCATTCAAGCCAGCAATATTGCCGTCAGAGGCGTAGCCGGGGAATGGCGCAGTGCCATCGATAAATGCGGAACTTGATGGCGAGGGCACAGGCACATATTGCATCCAGGCCGCAGCAGTGTTCCACGGGTCACTAACCGATGGATTGTTGTTCAGACTGACACCGTAGATCCAATCATTTTTGTCAGCAATGATGTGGTTGGCAAAACGCACGTCGATGTTATCGACACTGGTATGCCCAGAGATCGAACCGTCTTCGTTTTCTGTATACGGGTCATAGGTGAACTGGGTGAAGGCACCAATGTTGTCGGTGATCTTGCCAGCCAGGAACAAACTTCCGGTCGCAAAGATGGGGGTCACGTTCTTGGTGGTCCCATCCGGTGGTTTCGAGATGCTGGAACTGCTGGCTACACCCATCACAGCCAAAGGATTGGCCCTCGCACCAATCGTGTAGCCCGTCAATTTAAACAAGCGTCCATATGGGGTGAGCTCAGGAAACTGGCCACCAGCGTGGCAGGCCACGCAATTCTGGCCAGTTTGCCGGGCAAACACGGGGAGCGCCTGTGAGGACATCGGTGTCAACGCGGCGATCAACGTGACAAAACCGAAGATTTTGCCGTGAAGCTTCCAATTTACCGGATGGGTGTTTGCAGTCATTTGACACGCCCCTATTAGATTTCAAAGAAACTATCGACGTGCCAGTATGACGCTAAGCACCCCCTTAAATGTAAAGTTTTGTATCTCAGTGCAAAAAAGTAACACTTCTGCGACGTGTGCCCGCAGTACCGATGGCAGTCGAAAATCTAGCGCGATTCCTCAAAACTCAGCAGAAAACGACGTGGCCTTGACCAACCGTGGCACAGCACTCAACAGGGTGCGGGTGTACTCGTGTTGAGGATTGTGGAGAATGGCTTGCGCCGTGCCCGTTTCAACCAGTTTCCCGTTTTTCATCACGGCAATATCGTGTGCCAAATACTCCACCACGCCAAAATTGTGCGTAATGAACAGGTACGCAACTCCGAGTTCCTGCTGCAACTGCTTCAAGAGGTTAAGAATCTGTGCCTGCACTGAAACATCCAGAGCAGACGTTGGCTCGTCCGCCACAATCAGCCGAGGCTCCACTGCCAAGGCCCTAGCGATCGCCAAGCGTTGACGTTGACCTCCAGAGAACTCGTGTGGGTAACGTTCCAAAGCACTGCGAGTCAAGCCCACTTTTTCAAGGAGCGAGGCAACCCGCTCGCGCCGAGTTACAGGTGCGACCTCCGGATGCAGAGAAGCGACACCTTCTTCAAGAATTTCATGAACGCGCATGCGAGGGTTCAGCGACGCAAAGGGGTCCTGAAACACGATTTGCACTGTCTGGCGCGCAGCCCGTAGATTCGCGCCACTCAGTACATCAAGTGACTGCCCGGAGAGCAACGCCGAACCACTGATTTCCGCCTTGCCACGCAACAGTTGCAACAAGGCTTTGCCAACCGTTGTTTTGCCACTTCCCGACTCACCCACCAGCGCCAGAGTGCGACCAGCCGCAATCGAAAACGACACGCCATCGACCGCCTTTACATGCCCCACAGTTCGTTGAAACAGTCCCTTACGGATGGGAAACCACACCTTGTAATCACACACGTCCAACACCGTAGCACCTGCCGGTGAATCTGCAGCGATCAATTGATCCACTTCACGGGTGTGTGTCGGGCGATGCGTGACTGTTGCACCATCGTAAAGAAAACAACGTACCGTGTGTCCTGATGAAAACTCACCAAGCTCAGGTGGACTGCGTCGGCACTGATCCATGGCATCGGCGCAACGATCTGCGAATCTGCAGCCTGAGAACTCCTGATTCAAAGCGGGAACAGACCCGGCAATGGAGGCCAGCTGACGGCCCCGCTTGCTTTCATCGGGCAGGGCATCAAACAGGTTAACCGCGTACGGATGCAACGGGCGAGCAAAGAACTCCGCGGCCTCAGCAACTTCCACCACTTGCCCGGCATACATCAAAGCCACGCGATGCGCCATCTGTGACACGATCGCAATGTCATGCGTGATGAGCAGCATGGCCATCTTTTGGGTTCGCTGCAATTCTTTCAGCAAATCCAAAATTTGTGCCTGAATGGTCACGTCCAGCGCGGTCGTAGGCTCGTCGGCGATGACAACGTCGGGCTCGGCAGCCAACGCAATGGCGATCATTACACGCTGCTTTTGCCCACCAGACATTTGAAACGGGTAGTCATTAACCCGCCGCTCAGGCTCAGGAATACCCACACGTTGAAGCCAGTCCACTGCCTTGGCCAACGCCGCCTCGCCACGAACTGATGTATGGCGTTCAATCACTTCCGTGATCTGGCGTCCAACGGTCATCACGGGATTCAAACTGGTTGAGGGTTCCTGAAAAATAATGCTGATCCTCCGACCACGGAAATCCCGCATCCGTGCTTCGGCAACCTGCATGATGTCGGTGCCATCCAGGTCTACCGAACCCGATGAAACCCGTCCGCTGTCGGGTAGCAAACGCAAGATCGACAGGGCGGTCATGGATTTTCCGCAGCCGGACTCACCGACCAACGCAAAGGTCTCGCCTTGATGTATGGAAAGCGTCAAGGCATCCACTGCGCGGATCAATCCACTGTCAGAATCCAGTTCTGTCGTGAGTGCTTTTATCTCAAGCATTGGTATTCCCCAACGCTGTCGATGCAGCCGACGCATGCAGGTTTTTTTGTCCTGCTACGGGTTTGTTTCGCCTCACACGGAACGCACGAGCACGCGGGTCAAACGCTTCACGCACTGCGCTGGCAAACAGCGTCATGGACAACACCAGGGACACCATAAAAGCAAAGGCTGCCAACAAGTTCCACCACACCACCGGGTCACGCGACATCTCATTGCGAGCGCCATTGATCATGGTGCCAAAACTGTTGGTGGTTGGATCTACCCCCACACCCACATACGACAGAACCGCCTCATAGAGCACCAAGCCGGAAAAATCCAGAACCGAAACAATGACCACAATGTGCGTCAAGTTTGGAAGGATATGACGCCGCATGATGCCCGCATCAGACACGCCAAAGGCGCGGGCAGCCTGTACATAGTCAAGCTCCCCCAATTTGAGCGTTTCGGCCCGCAACAAGCGCGCCAAGCCCGCCCAACCGGTCACGCCCAAAATGGCCGCCAAAAGAAACAAACGAATATCCGCTCGTTCAAGTCCGGTTTCAAACAACTGTGGGTTCTTGTCGATAAACACCTGAATCATCAGGACAAACGCAGAGATCAGCAACACAGAGGGAATGGATGACAACACGGTATAAAGATACTGAATGGCATCATCCACACGTCCTTTGTAATAACCCGCAAAAATTCCAAAAATGATGGCCAACGGCAGTGTTGCGATGGTGGCCAATGACCCAATCACGACCGCAGTCCGGACTGACTTCAACGCCTGAAACAGCACATCGTTGCCCGTTTGATCTGTACCAAACACATGGTAGTAAGGCCACAAAGCAAGCACCCAACCGGCAAACATCACACCCCCCGTCGCCGTGAACAACATAGCCCGCCACGGTACAACCGTGTTTTGATCCCAAATGGCACGCAACGACACGAGCACACCCTCTGGTGTGCCACGGGTTCGCAGAAATGCAAGCAACAACCAGCCCGCCAATGCGGCCGTCGCCCCAGCCAGCAGACCTCTAGCAGACTTGGCAACAACGTCCCCACTCCATTCCTCGTAAACATCTTTGAGATGCGCCCCGCCAAATTGCAACCTGGGGAAGTCACGTACCGATTTGCCATCGACGAGAATGGATTCTTTGGAAAATTGGTGTGTACCCAAAGGTACTGAATACGTCCTTTCGCGCGCTTCACGCGGTCCAGCCAGCAACACGTCAAGCACCGACAAGGTGCGCGTGGAATAGGCAGGCCCCGCATCAGCCGCGGCGGCTGGAGCGGGCGGTAGCAACGGTCTGAAATGCACTGAGTCGAGCACCGCAATCACTACAAACAACACTAGAACGACACCAGCAGACATGGCAGCGCCGTCATGCAGTACATGACGCCATGTTTGCCGCAAAGTAGGCGTACACCATGCGTGCCAAATGTAGAAAGCAATGACCACCAACTGCGCGTACAGTGCCAGATCGGTCGCAAGAAAAACAAGTTTTGGCATGGTTCAGTCCTGACAATATTCAACTTAGACGGATACGCGGATCCGCAACTGTGTAGGAAATATCCGTCAGAATGAGCCCAACGATGTAAAGCATAGAACCCAAAAACACCATAGAACGAACTACTGCAAAATCCTGCGAATTGATGGCATCAATGGTAAAACTGCCCAATCCTGGTATGCCAAAAAATGACTCCATGATGAGGGCCCCCAAGAAGAGCAATGGCAACACAGCCACCGTGCTGGTCAGAATCGGCAACAAGGCGTTGTGCAAGACATGACGAAACAGGACAGTGGTTTCTGTCAGCCCTTTGGATCGTGCGGTGCGCACATAGTCTTTGCTGATTTCTTCCAAAAACATGGTTCGATAAAAAAGCGTTTCTCCACCCAAACGGGAAACAATGCCGATGATCACCGGCAATGCCAAGAAGACAATCATATCCATTCCGGCAGAAAACCCCGATATGGGCACCAGCCGCAGGAGTTTGCTGAAAAAGAATTGCCCGGCGATGATATAAAAAAGCCCAGACACAGACAACAAAAAAACCGCCAGCGCTACCCCCCAAAACTCAAGGTAGGTATTGCGAAAGAAAACCAGCATCAACGAAAAAACAACCACCACGAAAATGCCTAAGAGAAACGTCGGTACTGCCAGTGCAATCGACGGCCCCATGCGCTTCTTTAGCTCATAACCAATGTCTCGACCACTGTCTGATGCACCAAAATCAAAAACAAACAAAGGCACAGACCTTTCAAAAAAAATTGTCTTTGTGAGTTTATCGACCCCTTCCTTTTGCTCGTTCCATAAGAGAGGTTTGTTGTATCCGCGTTCTACTTTCCACTTTTCAATGGCATCTTGCGTAACGCGTTTGCCGCCAATGTTCATGCGAGCCATGTCGTCGGGCGTATTGACTGCAAAGAACAACACAAAGGTGAACACGTTCACACCAATGAGGATCAGCAGGCCGTAGCCAATACGGCGAATGATGTAGTTGATCATGATGCGTGACTCCCTCTGGCAATGGATCTGGCAGCAGTTTCCTGCTCGCGACGATGCCAGGCGAACCAGGCCGGAACCACGACGACAACCAGCAGCAACAAAATCAACGGCATAGGCCACCAGATCGGCTGATTCCACTCCGCAATTTTCCGGGTCCGCAACTCCGGATCAAGCCGCAGATAACCAATGTGGTTGCGAATAATCTGGGTCGGCTTGCCGTTCGCGACCCACTGGTGATATGCCGCTGCCGAGGTTGGGAAATAACCAAAACTCCACACTGCATCTTTTTGCACAAGCAGGATCATTTCATCAATGATTTTCTGCTTTTCAGGACCATCTTCAAGAAATTTCAAACGATCGTACAACTTGTCAAACTCCGGGTTTTGGTAGTTTGAATTGTTCTCGCCGTTGCCATTGGTCAGCGCTTTTGAGTTCGGTCCATAGAGCATGAACAAGAAGTTTTCAGCATCTGGATAGTCGGCCAGCCAGCCCCAGAAATAGATCTGAATCGACCCCTTGCTCATCTTGTCCTGAAAGCGGTTGTAGTCGGTGGCTCTTACCTCCATTTGAATGCCAATTTTGGCAAACTGCTTGGTGTACCAGTCAAGCAATGCTTTTGCCCCAGGTGCAGCATTTTGATAATCAAAGTTGAGAACCAATGGTTGACCGGTCTTGGCGTCTCGCCCGTCCGGATAGCCAGCCTCCACCAGCAACTGCTTGGCTTCTTTAATAGAGCGGCGCACTTTGCTGCCATCGGGCGACTTACGATATACCACAGCATTGAACGCTGCAGGCCCGTCCTCTCGGTACCCAAAAAGAGACGGTGGTATCGGCCCCTGAGCAGCCATGCCCTGACCGCGCTCAAAAATGGCGATATGTTCTTCCCAATCGATGGCAATGGACAGGGCTTGACGCAACTTGCGGTTGCGCTCCGCCTGCTCTGGGTTGCTGCCCTTGCCTACCACGGGGTCCAGCCAATTAAAACCCAGGTACCAGTTGTTGGCTTCCACTGTAGTAGGCAGTTTGATACCCTTGTCCCTGAATTCCTTGTCTTTCTTCTTGTCGTCTCCCATGGCCACAATGTAGCCCGTGCCTTGGTCAAGCCTTTCAATGGCAGGAGAGTCGTAATATCCCTGAAGAAACTTGGCCTGTAGAGGAACACTTTCTTTTTCAATGTCAAAAACCACCCGATCGACAAACGGGGTCATCTTGCCGCAGTCTGCCAGATAACCTTTTCCTGCATCCCCTGGTTCACCTTCGCACGGATAGGGCTCGCCCCGGAAGTTAGGATTGCGCTCCAGCACATGGCGACGGTTCTCGATGAACTCGGTCAACATATACGGACCGGTGCCGACTGGCCAAAAATTGAGCGTCAAGTTTCTCTCGGCCATGCCAGGTTGCGCATAGAACTTTTCCGCCTCCCAGGGAATGGGTGCAAAGAACGTCATGGCCAACCAGTATTTGAACTGCGGGTATTTGCCCTTGATACGGATTCGCAGGGTGTACTTATCAAGTGCCTGAACACCGCCGAAGGCGTATTGACGAAAGTCCAGAAAAGGAAGGTTCCGGTCGGTGGGCAATAGATTGGCGCGCAGCGCCTTGTCTACCGCGGCGATCTTGTTGCCATATTCCTTCAACCCGACGATGTAGTCAGCCATGGTTGAAAAGGATGGCGAATTGATGCGTGGCGTGGCCAGACGGCGGATCGAATACACATAATCCTCCGCAACCAACTCCCGCGTACCAGTCTGCTTGAAGTCGGTGATCTGATGTTTGTCAGCCACATCCTCAGGTTTCATCGAGTGGTAAACATAGTCACCCGTGTCGTTCTTAGCCAGCGCGGGATGCGGTGCAAACTTGATGCCTGGCTTGAGCTTGATGTCAAAAACCGTCTCGGCAATTGACTCGCCTGCGGCATCGTCTGGAAGTGCTTTGCCTTGTTTGTCGAAGTACTGCGGTTTGGCTATGTCTTGGGCAGCACGTCCCACCAGTTCGTAGGGGCGTTTAAGGTAATGGTAGCCGTAAGGTGGCTCATACACCTGATAGGTATAGGGCGTCTCGTCGTTTGAATACGAACTGGTAGGGTCCAGGTATTTGGGAGAACGGCTGCTGAACGGAACAAAAAACGGGTTGGTTTTTTCTGTGCCCTGCGGATGAGGGTTGTTGAAGACCTGACCGCACCCGGTTAGAAGGGCAACAGCCACGGCCATTTGCAAACACCATACCGCACAAATATTCATAGCAATTTTTACCTGTCTCACAAGCGAAGATCCAAGGTTACTCTAACCTAAAGACAAACTCCTGCGTGGTAGTGACCTCACCGCCATCAGTGACACAGGTGTACTGCATCATGGCCTCCTTGACGGCCGCGTGAAACACACGCGGGCCGGACAAAATAGTGACATCCAGAATGGTGCCGCCCTTGATGTGAATTTGTGCCTCGACTACCCCTTCAATACCTTGGCGAGATGCCCGTAGCGGCGTGACCGGCCGCACCTGTTTAGGGCAGACTTCACTGATACTGGTTCGCACAGGGCCCGTTTGTACCTGCGCCGATGGCGGTGCGATCACGGCAGGCACCGTTGGTGCAACCTGGGTGGACTGAATGGCCGGGGCCGTTGAGGTGACGGGTGGTGCCACATCAGGCGGGGGAACAAACGGCAGTGGCGGCGCATCGAGCTTGGGCATTTCCTTCATTGGCTCGATTTT
>CAIOAQ010000426.1 GCA_903856025.1 uncultured beta proteobacterium | reverse complement strand
GGTATCCACCAAGCCTTTGACAAACCACTTCTGCATCAGCATCACCACGAGGGCTGGCGGCAGCATGGCCAGCATGGCGGTGGCCATGACGATGTTCCATTCGGTCTGGGCGTCGCCACCCGACATCATCTGCTTGATGCCTACGACCACCGGGTACATCTCTTCGGATGTGGTAGCCAGCAGCGGCCACAGGTACTGGTTCCAGCCGTAGATGAACTGGATGACAAACAGCGCAGCGATCGATGTTTTTGACAGGGGCAGCAAGATGTCGATAAAAAAGCGCATCGGGCTGGCACCGTCCATGCGCGCCGCCTCGGTCAACTCGTCGGGCACGGACATGAAAAACTGCCGGAACAAAAAGGTGGCGGTGGCAGATGCGATCAGCGGAATGGTCAGCCCTGCGTAGGTGTTGAGCATGCCAAGGTCGGCCACCACTTTGTAGGTTGGACCAATGCGCACTTCCACCGGCAGCATCAGTGTGACGAATATCGCCCAGAAGAAAAAGCTTTTGAACGGAAAGCGAAAATACACAATGGCAAAGGCCGACATCAGCGAGATGCTGATCTTGCCAAACGTGATGACCAGCGCGGTCACGAGGCTGACCCACATCATGTGTGCCACCGGCGCGGTGGAGCCCGCGCCCGCGCCGCCGCCAATCAACGCTTTGCTGTAGGTTTCCCACAGGTGGCTGCCTGGCAGGAGTGGCATGGGGGCCTGCACGATTTCTTGTGCGGTGTGGGTGGAGGCGACAAAAGCCAGATAGAGCGGAAAGGCGACGATGAGCACACCCAGCAGCATGACGGCGTGTGCCAGCAAGGTCAGAAAGGGATGGCGTTCAACCATTTCAGTAGTTCACTTTCTTCTCGACGAAGCGGAACTGGATGACGGTCAGCGCAATCACGATCGTCATCAACACCACCGATTGCGCGGCCGAGCCGCCCATGTCCATGGCCTTGAAGCCATCGTAATAGGCCTTGTAAACCAGGATCGATGTGGCCTGCCCCGGTCCACCGTGGGTGGTAGCGTCCACAATGGCAAAGGTGTCGAAGAAGGCATACACCATGTTGATCACAAGTAAAAAGAAAGTGGTGGGTGAAAGCAACGGGAACTGGATGGTCCAGAAGCGCCGCCAAGCCTTCGCTCCGTCAATGGCGGCCGCCTCGATCAGCGACTTGGGGATGGACTGCAGTCCGGCCAGAAAAAACAGGAAGTTGTAGGAGATCTGCTTCCATACGGCAGCCATCACAATCAACGTCATACCATGACCCTCGTTGAGCAGATGGTTCCAGTGGAATCCCAGTTGTTCCAGCGCGTAAGCCACCACCCCCAGTGAGGGTGAAAACATGAAAATCCATAGCACGCCAGCCACCGCCGGTGCCACTGCATAAGGCACGATCAGCAGGGTTTTATAAACAAAAGCCCCTTTGAGGATGCGATCGGCAAAAATGGCCAGCAAAAGCGACAGACCAATGCCCAGCATTGCGACCAGAATCGAAAACTCTGCGGTGGTTTTGAACGACGCCAGGTAGCTGTCGTTCTCAAACAACTGGGAAAAGTTTTGAAACCCCACCCATTCGGTGGACATGCCAAAGGCGTCTTGCACCTGGAACGACTGCAGTATGGCTTGCGCCGCAGGCCAGAAGAAAAACACGGCAATCACCAGGACCTGGGGTGCCATCAGCAGCCAGGGGAGCCAAGCCGAACGGAATTGAACGCGTTTTTCCATGGCTTGACAGTCCCTGTTCCCTTAACCCTTGTTGGCCTTCTGGAAGCGATCCAGAAACTCGTTGCCACGTTTCACAATGGCATCCAGCGCTTCTTTTGCAGATTTTTTGCCGCTCCAGACCTGTTCCAGCTCTTCGTCCTCCACCTGGCGAATCTGCACATAGTTGCCCAAACGAATCCCGCGGCTCTTGTCGGTGACCTTGCGGATCATCTGGGACACCGCGATGTCCGTGCCGGGTTTTTCTTTGTAGAAGCCCGATTTTTCGGTCAACTGGTAGGCTGCTGTGGTGATGGGCAGGTAGCCGGTGCGCTTGTGGCTGGCCGACTGCACTTCTGGACTGGAGATGAAGTCAAAAAACGCCGCCACGCCCTTGTATTCAGCAGGTTTTTTGCCTGCCATGACCCACAGGCTGGCACCACCAATGACGGTGTTTTGTGGCGCGCCTGGCACATCCGGGTAGTAGGGCAGTGTGGCCAATTGATAAGCAAACTTGGCATTTTTGGCGACATTGCCATAAAAACCGGCTGATGTGGTGATCATGGCGCATTCACCAGAGACAAAGCTTGCCTCAGGCACGTTGCCACGACCTTTGTACACGAACAAGCCCTGCTTGGCCATATTGGCAAGGTTCTCGATATGGCGAACATGCAGCGGTGTATCAATTTTCAGACGTGCATCCAGGCCAGCCAAACCATTTTGTTTGCTGGCAAATTCAACGTTGTGCCAGGCCGAAAAACTTTCCAGTTGTGTCCAGCCCTGCCAGGCGATGGTGAGCGGGCATTTGTGGCCGCTCGCCTTGAGCTTGGCGGCTGCCAGCGCCACTTCGGGCCAGGTGCTTGGTGGTTTGTTGGTATCGATGCCCGCAGCCTTGAAGGCATCCTTGTTGATGTAAAAAATGGTCGTGGAACTGTTGAACGGGAAGCTCAACATCTCGCCATTGGGTGCGGTGTAGTAACCGGCCACGGCAGATACATAAGCTTTTGGGTCAAACTTGTAACCGGCATCCTTCATGACCTTGCCCACCGGCACGATGGCCCCCTTGCTGGCCATCATGGTGGCGGTGCCGACTTCAAACACCTGGAGGATGTTGGGCGCATTGCCCGCGCGGAAGGCGGCCACAGCGGCGGTCATCGACTCGTCGTAAGTGCCTTTGAAGGTGGGCACAATTTTGTACTCGCTCTGCTTGGCGTTGAACTCTTTGGCCAGGTCGTTGACCCACTCGCCGTTCACAGCGGTCATTGAATGCCACCATTGGACTTCCGTGACCGCTTGTGCAGACAGCGCAAAGCCTGCCGCCAAGGCAAGGGCTGCAATCTTGAATGTCATGTTGTCTCCTTGAGGTTAAACGCAAGAGCTTATGGTTTGAATGTGACGCTCGTGGGGCAAATTGATGAAAATCTGCTCAATGTGTTGATTAAACCCAAATTTCTGTGCACCGCGCATCAGGGTTTCTACAGGGTCACCATCGAGGTAGTAGGGC
>CAIOAQ010000425.1 GCA_903856025.1 uncultured beta proteobacterium | reverse complement strand
CGCCGGGGTGCAACAAACAGCGCTCACCGATACGGCAGTTCTCACCCACAGTGACGCGTGATTTGAGCACCGTACCAGCACCAATAACCGCGCCCGCCTCGATGACACACAAGGCACCAATACGTGCTGTCGAATGGATGCTGGCGAGCGGGTCGATGACAGCGCTGGGGTGAACCCGAGCCTGTGCAGTGGCAGGCAGGCTGTTTTTCCACAACTGCGTCAGACGTGCGAAGTAAAGATAGGGTTGTTCGGTGACGATGCATGCACCGCGCGCCGTTGCTTGCACCTGGAATTGCCCGCTGACAATGACACAGCTTGCCCGGCTAGCGTCGAGTTGTTTTTGATATTTGGGGTGACTAAGAAAGCTCATCTGCCCTGAAGAAGCAGACTCAAGCGGTGCCAAGCCTTCAATCAGTAAATTCTGATCTCCATGCAACTCACCACCCAATGCCTCCACAATGGATGACAAACGCAGGGACATGCGCACCGACCCTTTGCAACGAGCCTACTTGGCGGCAGGCGCATTGAGCGCCTTGATCACTTTGTCAGTGATGTCATTTTTTGGATTGACGTAGACCGCATCCTGGAAAACGAAATCGTATTTTTCAGCAATGGCAATTTCCTTGATGACCTTGTTGGCACGCTGAATCACCAGTTGTAACTCTTCGTTTTTACGTGAATTCAGGTCTTCCTGAAACTCCCGACGCTTTCTTTGGAAGTCGCGGTCTTGGTCAAGCAACTGCTTTTGACGTGTTTGCCGCTGGGTCTCAGGCATCGTAGGCGCTTCACGCTCAAACTTGTCGGCTGCGGATTTAATGGTGACCCCAAGGTCTGCCAGTTCTTTTTCACGCTTGGAAAATTCTTGCTCAAGCTTGGTTTGTGCCGCCTTGGCAGTACCCGCTTCCTTGAGCACGCGGTCAGTACTGACAAATCCCAGGTGATTTTCTTCAGCCTGCGCACCAACAAGGCAAACGCTGGAAACAGCTAAAACACAAAGGTGACGTAAAAAGTAGTTCATTAGAAACTGGTCCCAATTTGAAATTGCATGGCTTGGATTCTATCGCCGTCGAACTTGCGCAGCGGTTTGGCAAAAGCCAGTCGCAATGGACCGACCGGAGATATCCAGCTGATGCCAACGCCAGTCGACACACGCAAATTGTTGGCATTGGCACTGTAGAGCGATCCGTTGTCAGTGCCACCAATCATACCGGCATCTACAAAGCCATAGAGTCGCAAAGTACGGTCATTGCCAGCACCTGGAAAGGGGGTCAATATTTCCATGTTGACATTCAGCTTTCTATCGCCGCCAAGGACCGTTCCGTTCGAATCCTTTGGCCCCAGACTGCCTTGCTCGAATCCACGGACAGACCCCAGCCCACCGCCATAAAAACTCTTGAATACCGGGAATGCATGCCCGCCTGCGGCGGCACCCAAGCCGACTTCCGCATTGAAAGCTGCCGTATATTGTTTGGTCAGAGGAATATATTGCTGGAATTGGTAAGTCGAGCGCAAATACTTGATATCCCCCATAAACGACCACTCTGCATTCGCACGTTGTAATCTGCCAGTGGTTGGCGACAACGCACTGTCACGGCTATCACGTGCCCACCCAGCGCTGATCGGTACAGCTACGGTGGAGAGACCGTATTCATTGGCAAAGTCCTGATAAGTAGTGGGCAGCAAAGTGCCGGGCTCTATGGTGGTTTTTTCAACATTACCACCGAAAAATACCGTGTCCAATTCTGTGAACGGTACCCCAAAGCGAACTCCCGCCCCGCTGGTCACCAATTTGTAGTAACTCTGATCCTGATAGGGACTGCTGATCTTGTGGTACACGTTATAGGTACGCGAAATGCCATCCGGCGTGAAATACGGGTCGGTGGTGCTGAAATCAATCACACGGTTGATTTTGCTGGTATTGACTTGCACACCCAACGAGTTGCCTGAGCCAAACGCATTGTCTTGTTTGAGTCCAAACGACAAACCTAAACCGTCCGCACTTGAAAAACCAGCTCCCAAACTCAAGCTGCCCGTCGGCTTTTCAGTGACGGTAACGGTCAAATCAACCTGGTCTGGCGCACCCGGAACCTCCACAGTTTCAATCGACACCTCGCCGAAATAACCCAAGCGATCTACCCGGTCACGGGAGCGTCTGATTTTGTCACCGTCGTACCAAGAAGCCTCCAGTTGCCGAAACTCGCGACGAACCACCACATCTCTGGACCGGGTGTTACCAGCCACATTGATATAGCGAACATAGGCTCGCCGAGACGGATTGCCTTGCAATACCAATGCGACACGGTTGTTGACTCGGTCAATCTCAGGTTTAGCCTCAACCCTTGCGAACGCGTACCCAAAATTGCCGTAGTAGTCGGTGAACGCTTTCGTGGTCTTTGCAATTTCGTCGGCGTTGTAAGCTTGTCCTGGTCGTATGGCTACTAAAGACTTG
>CAIOAQ010000424.1 GCA_903856025.1 uncultured beta proteobacterium | reverse complement strand
TCGTGGCCGATCCGCGCGCGAACAAGACCCAGATCCGGCAGGCCGTGCAGGAACTGTTCAAGGTCAAAGTCACCCGCGTGAACACCATGTTCGCGATCAGCGTGTAAGGCCCGCCTGCGGTCGTGCTGCGTTTGACGTTGTAGCTGGTGGCATAGGCCGTGCCCCACCACGACAGAAGGACTTGCCCGCCTGTCACGCAGGCCGTCAGCCCGCTCGGCAGCGCGCCCGTGGCGATCGCGTCGCGCGTGCAGGTCAGCGTGGTGTAGCCCAACTGGTCGTAGCCGCCGCTGTTTGGGCCGTAGTTGCCGCCACCGCCTTCCGGCTGGTTTTTCAGCATGTACTGCCCGGTGTAAGGCGCGGCCAGTCCTTGGCGATTGACGTAATGGTGATAGATCAGCGCCCAGCCGGCGCGCATCGCTCCCTGCGAGCCAGTCGCAAAAGCGGTGTTGTAAACGCTGCCGTTGGTGTAAGGCGCGAACGGCACCGGGTAATACGTCGTCGTGAGCGGATCGACCAGATTGCCCTTGGAAACATATTCGGCAGCCGCCAGCACGCGGTTGTTGTCGTAACCGTACAGGTCCACGCCCTGGTTCCAGGCCATCTCGCAAATGGTGGTCAACAGCATGACGCTGAGTGTGTTGTGCCCCTGGTCGCGACCCGATTCCTGCGTTTGCCCGAGGTAGCCGGGGTGGATGTAGTTCACCGTATTGAACACACCACCATTACCCAGACCGGTTTTGAAATAGTTGATCCCGGCATCGAACACGGTGCGGTTGTCACACAGCACGGCAATCGCCAAAATGGATGCCAACCCGCACAAATCCCAATTGGAATAGACCAGCAAGCTCGATGGCGTGGTCAGCATGCCTTTGTTCATCGAATAAAAAATGTCGGTCATCATGGCCTGGAAGCGCACAAAATCTGCCGCCGCCCAGCCCGCATAGCTGCGCATGATCTCGCCCGCGTTGGCGAACTGGTAGCCCTGCAATCCGGCCGCCAGGAAGCCGTCGTAGTAACCGTTGCTCCAGCTGATCCCGGTCAACGTGGACGACCACGCATTCATGATCTGCACCGCCTTGTCCGCATAGGCGGTGTTGCCCGTCACTTTCCAGCGCAGGGCACAGGCATAGGCGGCGGCAACGTCGTTGAACAGTACCGCGGAGTTGTCCGCGCCGTTCGCCGGGTCGTTGCGATACACCACCACCTGCGGACGCGGCGTATAGCCCAGGCTGGCGTGGCTGTTGGCGGTCAGAATGTTCCAACTGTCGATCCAGGGAGAGGCCTTGGCCGCAACCTTCGCGGCCATGCGGTCAAAGTCTGCCTGCGTGTGCAGCAAGCCCGGATGGACAAGCGTTGCAGACGCCAAGCTGCCGGTCGCACCGCTGGGGCCTGACACCGTCGACGAGGATGAACCACCGCCGCAAGCCGACAGCCCCAAAGCTCCGAGGCTGTACAGGAACAGGCGGCGCGAAGTGTTGTCAGCACCTAAGGTTGAGAAGTCGAGCGCCGGTTTCATCATGCTGATTGCTTTCCTGAATTGTGTTTTGGATATCCTATATGGGCCCACTTCTTTGGAGAGCTTTGACACAATTGCTGACACAATTGCTGACACAATTTTCGACGTTCAACCAGAGATGCCAAGCAAGTCCAGAATTCCGCAATGAAAGTTGGCGGGTGTGGCGGGCAGCAGGACAAGTGAATGGCAGATTCGGGTCGAGCGAGATCGCTGCGCAGCCAAACGACGATGCCATGCGCATTTTTGATCCACGCTTGCGCTTTCTTGAATGCTATTTAATTGCTAGCATATTGTGCTTGTTTTATAAGGACTACAAGGCAAAACAATTCGTAATATGCATCTAACATCCAATCATGCAGCTCCAGACGGCCGGCGTGGTTCGCGTCCTCCGGCCTGCCTCACGGACAACCCGGCTGGATGCGACCGAGATCCAAAGAACATATCGGCTTTTCAGGTTTTGAGGGCAACTGGCCGTGCTCGACCCACAGCAGCCTTGCGCTTACGCACTGGGGGTGACAGTCATACCGGTGAAGCGAAACTCAACGTACCTCCCCATTTTTGGATACGAAGTTGCGTCATGCTGTAGAGAAAGCATCCAAGTGAATAACGCTCAAAAAAAATTGTGGTTGTGAAGACGGCGATGTGCCTAATTGTTTATCTGCAAAAAAGCACATTTTGGAGACCACCCCTCAGCAACGTCGCATTTGTAAAGCTCGTGCCCCCTGCATAAGGAACACAGGCTGCTCCTTACGTGGTTTAAAGCCCTTGGGTCAGTCATATCCGTTGCTGCCGCTCTCCTTGCGGCCTTGTAAACACCAATCAGTAGAGCGCCATGTTGGGAGTCTGCACTGGCACTTTTTATATGGTTTGCGACGGCACCCGCTATTTCATGTGCCGCCTTGTGTTCCCAAATTGTCATTTCACAGCTCCTTTTTTTGCATAGGATAGAAGAAAGAGTTTTAAAACAATGTGCGGTAACGCACGTATCCCAAGGCATCTCGCAGGCAGGTTTTGCAGAGGCAGGCTCTGCAATTGCATCCGTCCGCAACCAGGCAAGGTATCGCCAACGGCTCTTTTTTGGCAGCACAAGGCATTAACAGCCCCAAACCGTGTACCTTCTGAAGCTGCCCACTTGCCGTCAACCCTTCGAGTCAAATAGTCGCTCGCAAGCAGGGGATGGGTTGGGGCTTTGTGCTGTGGACGGAGTCACACGGGCGGGGGGGGTACCTGATGACAAACGCCATGGATGAGTTTTTCTAATCTGTTGCGTGAGAAAGCATCGTTTGTTGCCATGCGTCGTTGAAGCTATCGTAGCCCCGTGCTCTGAGAAATCTTGTCTCGTAGCCCTGTTCAACATTCACATACAGATTGGAATGCTCATGAAAACCGCATTTGGATTGATCAACTTTGTGATCGGCATCCTGTCGCTGCTGGTCGGCGTGAGCAACATCGAATTCGTGGCCAAGAACCCCTCCAGCGCCATGGCGGGCGTGGTGGCGCTGGTGGTGGGTGCGGTCTGCCTCTGGATGGCGGTCGAAGCCGAACACCCCGAGCAACACGACTGAACTCCAAGCAAGCGGCCCTTGGCGCAGGTCAGCGCGCGGCCACCCGGCCCCACTCCGCCTCGTAAGTCGTGACCAGCACCTGGTTCGACAGCCGATGCACTTCGGCGGGTACCTGCGGCTGGTGAAGGTCAAGATAATTAGCGTTGGCAAATACGGATCATCGCCGGATGAACTTGATGGCGATCCAAAGCCCATGCCCCCCCAGCGGCGGTGCCCCGAGTTCGATTTGAGCACCGCATTGGGTGGCAAGTTCTTTCACAATGGCCAGACCAAGCCCACTGCCTGACGAATCGGCCTCCCCAACTCGGAAGAATCGTTGGAATATTTTTTCATGATCTTCCTTCGCAACGCCCGGCCCATTGTCTTCAACAACCAGGGTGATGCTTTCCGCCGTTGAGTGAACCTGCACCGTCACCACGCCGTTTGGCGGCGTGTACCGAAGGGCGTTTTCAACCAGGTTGATGGTGATCTCACGCAAGGCGCTTGAGTCGATTTTGATGACCGTGTCGCATCCGCTGCGCTCAAAGCCAAGATCCATCTGTTTGCTGTGGGCCTGCGCAGCTAAATCCTCCAGCACTTGTCGGACGATCTCGACGCACTGCTGCGTTGACAAACGCTTCTGGCCTGCAACCGCCCCTTCTGCCGACGACAGGGTCAAAAACTGGTTCACCAGCCGCACAGTTTGCTGCAGGGTTTTGCGTGCCGCCACCAGTGGTGCATCTGCCTGGGGTTTGTTGTCTGCCTGCAAGGCATCACTGATTTGGGTATTCAGAACGGTGAGGGGGGTGCGCAATTGGTGCGCCGCATTTTGCAGAAACACACTTTGATGGTTGGTATAGCGTTCAAGGCGTTGGATATAGTCATTGAATGTTTCTACCAAGGACATCAGTTCCGCGGGGATGCCTTTTGTTTCCAAGGTCATCAACGAACCTTCCTTGCGGGCACGCACGTCATTGCGGAGGCGAATCAAAGGCTGCAAGCCCCGGTGCAACCCAAACAGAATAAAGATGGAGACCAGCGCAAGAATGAACAGCTGTTGCCGTAATGCACTCAGCCACAAGCTGTACGTCAATTGCCGGTGACCGTTCATGGTTTGAGCCACTTCCACCAGCACCGGCAACGCCGATGGATTTCCGATCACAGGCTGAAGAAAGGTCGCCACCCGGACTGCTTCATTCCTCATCGTGGTTTCAAAAAAGAACGGCGAATCAGCTGACAAGGGACTCTTTGGCAATGGCAAATCGGTGTAACCGGACAACAACTGCCCTGCTCCAGTAGTCACACGGTAATAAATGTGGTCCATCTGGTCGGCTTGAAACAACTCCAGTGCGGCGGGGGGAATCTGATGCTGAAACGCGCCGTCTTCAAAGCTGATTTGCTCGGCGATCATGCGTGCCGACCCCAGCAGCAGCCGGTCCTGCACCACAGATGCCGTCTCAAGCGCACTCGTACGGGCCAGCCAGGCGTCACCAAAAACCGCAATCATCAAGGGCAATAGAACCCAGGCCAGCAACTGCCGGCGAAGGCTATTATTCATTGCCAACCGGTCGCAACAGATAGCCCAAGCCCCGCAAGGTCATCACTTGCGCAGAACTGTGCTCAAGCTTCTTGCGCAACCGGTGCACGTAAATCTCGATGGCATCGATCGACACCTCTTCGTCAAAGGAAAAAAGGCTTTGTGCCAGCGCCTGTTTGGTCACGCTACGACCGGCCTGACGTATCAGCATCTCCAGCACTGCCCGCTCCCGGGGTGTCAACGCCAAGAGTTGCCCGGCAATTTGAAATTCGCGCGTGTTGGTGTTGTAGCTTAAATCGCCACACAATGTCAGCGGATTGGATTGCCCCGACGAACGCCTAAGTAAAACCCGGATACGTGCTTCAAGTTCTTCAATCTCAAAGGGTTTTGCCATGTAGTCATCGGCGCCTTGGTCAAGTTCACTGACCCGGCTCTGAATCGTGTTGTTGGCGGTCAGCACCAAAACGGGTACGGGGTTCTTGCGAGCGCGCAATCGTCTCAACACTTCTTTGCCATCCAACTTGGGCAACGCCAAATCAAGAATGACCAGGTTGTAGGTTTCTGACTGCAGGGCGAAATCTGCATCAGCACCATTGCCGATCAAGTCCACCGTGTACTGCTGCTTACGCAGCGTGCGCACCAGCCATTGCGCCAATTCAACGTTGTCTTCAACTACCAGTATGCGCATAAGTTTCTGCCAGGAATGGGGAGTCTTTTTCGGACGTGGCAAATGATAGTCCGGGCTCGTCATCTAGGTACTTTCCCTAGGTTGCACCAATTGAAAGCGAACTGAAAGCGGCATCCGCTTATCGTTCAGACCCAAATCACAACTCAGGAGACTTTATGAAATTCACACCTACTCGCACCCGACTGTTTCAGGCCATGACACTCACTGCAGTGGTGATGGCATCTTCCGCCGCACTGGCCGCAGACAAAGTCACCATCATGGTGGGTGGCTACGAAAAACACATTTATCTGCCCGCCAAGCTGGCAGAAGGTCTGGGCTATTTCAAAGCTGAAGGTCTTGACGTTGAGTTGCTCAACGAAGGCGCTGGGGTCGATGCAGAAAACGAAATGCTCGCTGGTGCAGTGCAGGGCGTGGTTGGGTTTTATGACCATTGCGTGGACTTGCAAACCAAAGGCAAGTACGTGGAGTCTGTGGTGCAATTCAGCCAGGCACCGGGTGAAGTGGAGTTGGTTTCCACCAAGCATCCTGAAATCAAATCCATGGCTGACCTGCGTGGCAAAAGCCTGGGTGTGACCGGGTTGGGGTCATCAACCAATTTCCTGTCGCAATACCTGATGGTCAAGGCCGGTGTTCCGCTAGGCGAATTTACCTCACTTCCAGTGGGCGCTGGAACGACTTTCATCGCTGCAATGACACAGGATAAGATCCAAGCTGGTATGACCACGGAGCCTACGATTTCGCGCTTGCTCAAGACTGGCGACGCACGCGTGTTGATTGACATGCGCTCCATCGAAAAAACTAAACAAGCCCTGGGCGGCACCTATCCTGCCGCCTCGTTGTACATGCCGACCGATTGGGTCGAAAAGAACAAGCCTACGGTGCAAAAATTGGCCAACGCCTTCGTTAAAACCCTTCGGTTCATCAACACCCACAGTGCTGCTGAAATTGCAGAAAAGATGCCCAAAGACTTTTATGTAGGCGACAAGGAAGGCTACATCAAGGCCCTAGCTGACGGCAAGAGCATGTTCACCCCTGATGGTGTGATGCCCGCCGGTGGCCCTGAAACCGTGCTTTCCGTCTTGTCTGGATTCTCCAAAAACGTCAAGGGGAAAACCGTTGACCTGTCCAAAACATACACCACTGAGTTTGTAAAAAACGTCAAATAAGAAGCTGCCTTTCATGACCCATCACAACGACAACCTCGCGATTGAACTGATCAACGTCAGTCGCCGCTTTCTGACACCGGACGGCAAATCCATGACCGCTTTGCGGGACTTCAACATGAGCGTCGCTCGGGGCGAGTTTGTCGCCGTGGTGGGGCCTACCGGTTGCGGCAAGTCCACCACCCTGAATCTGGTCACTGGCCTGGCCAAGCCATCGGCCGGCGAGGTGCGTGTGATGGGCCAGCCCGTGAACGGCATTGACCCACGCATCGGCTTTGTGTTTCAGACCGATGCCCTGTTTCCCTGGCGTAGTGTGATTGACAACGTCGTAGCTGGTCCATTGTTCCGTGGCGTGCCAGAGGAACAGGCTTATGCCAGCGCGCGTCAATGGCTGGCGCGCGTCAACCTGTCCGGTCACGAAACCAAGTACCCCCACCAGCTCTCTGGCGGCATGCGCAAACGGGTGTCTCTGGCGCAAACTTTCATCAACGAGCCACAAATCCTGCTGATGGACGAGCCCTTTTCTGCGCTTGATGTGCAAACCCGCGTGCTCATGCATGAGGAACTGCTCAAACTTTGGTCACAGGCCAAGGCTTCGGTGGTATTTGTGACCCACGACCTCGAAGAAGCCATTGCCTTGGCGGACAAGGTCTATGTGCTGACATCAGGTCCAGCCACCGTCAAATCGGTTTACCCCATCCACATCCCCCGTCCAAGAATCGTCAGCGAAATTCGCTATGACAAGGACTTCATTGATATCTCGCACACCATCTGGGAAGACCTGCGTGACGAGGTGCAACGCGGTGTTGCACGAGAAGAAGCCCTGGTGGCCTGAGGAAATCACATGACAAAAACAACCATAAACACTTCTCCCGTCTTTCAACCCGGGACATCCGATTCGGAAATTGAAGCAGCAGCGGCACTGGCCGCACGCAAGCGCCATTTCGCCGTCTATTTCTGGCGCTACTTTATTCTGGTCGTTTTTCTTGGCGGCTGGGAATTGGCAACCCGCATGACGATCCTCGATGCCTTCTTCTATTCAAGTCCGGTGGCCATTGCAGCTCGCCTGGTTGACTGGGTGACAGAAGGCACTTCCGTAGTCCAGCTGTGGTACCACCTGTGGGTCACGATGGAAGAGTCGCT
>CAIOAQ010000423.1 GCA_903856025.1 uncultured beta proteobacterium | reverse complement strand
TGTGCTCGTGAGGCGTCTGCAATCAATTTGCAGCCTTGATGGCCCCGAGCCACTTGGTGTGGTGAGCCAAAACTCACCACATTTTGTGTGCAACGCCTTTGACAGCGCGGCACTCAAACTATCAGGCAGCCGCTGAACTTTCAGCAACCACCGGTTTGGCTGCACCCGGTTTTTTGCGCCCTGGTGCAATCATCATGATCATCTGCCGACCTTCCAACTTGGGAAACTGCTCGACCACAATCAGATCAGCCAATTCGTCGCGAATGCGATTCAACAGGGCCATACCCAAATCCTGGTGCGTGATTTCACGTCCGCGAAACCGCAACGTGATCTTGCACTTGTCACCTTCAGACAAAAAGCGCTTGATGTTGCGCATTTTGATGTTGTAGTCACCATCATCGGTACCGGGTCGGAACTTGATCTCCTTGATGTCGATCACAGTCTGCTTGGCTTTGGCTTCAGCAGCTTTTTTCTGTTCCTGGTACTTGAACTTGCCGTAATCCATCAAACGACAAACTGGCGGAACGGCAGTTGCCGCAATTTCCACCAAATCCACATCCAACTCCCCCGCCATGCGCAACGCTTCAGTCAAGCTGACCACGCCCAAGGGTTCGTTTTCAACACCAGAAAGACGAACCTCTGGCACCATGATTTCCCGATTCAATCGGTGTTTGCGTTCTTCGCGTTGACGGCGATCACGAAATTCGGTAGCGATGACTTAATCCTTCACAAAATTTGCCACAACTGTGGCTTAACTGCACAACGCAACGCATTTTGAGCGGTGTCAAAAATCAAATGCTTGATTTACGGGAAATATCGGATGACAACTTTTGAGAAAACTCGTCAACTGACATGACTCCAAGGTCTTGACCACCCCGGGCGCGCACTGCAACAGCACCAGATGCCATCTCTTTGTCGCCAATGACGAGCAAGTACGGCACTTTTTGCATTGAATGCTCCCGTATTTTATACGTGATTTTCTCGTTGCGAAGGTCCAATTCAACTCTAAACCCTTGATTTTGCAACGTTTTAGCCACATTTTTGGCATATTCCGCCTGCGCGTCGGTGATGTTGAGCACCTTCACCTGTACCGGAGCCAGCCAGCTCGGCAGTGCACCGGCGGTCTCTTCGATCAGAATACCGATGAATCGCTCCAGGCTACCAACGATGGCGCGGTGCAGCATGATGGGACGGTGACGAGCACCGTCTTCACCTACAAATTCCGCATCCAGGCGTTCAGGCATATTGGGATCGACCTGAATCGTGCCGCACTGCCAAGGGCGACCAATCGCGTCCTTAAGTGTGTATTCAACTTTTGGCCCGTAAAAAGCCCCTTCGCCCGGCAGGTATTCAAAGTCGCAACCTGAAGCGCGCAAGCCTTCAGCCAACGCGTTTTCGGCGCGATCCCAACTTTCCTCCGTGCCAATACGCTTTTCAGGTCGCGTCGACAGTTTGTAGATGATGTTGCTGAAGCCAAAATCCTTGTAGACCTTCTGCAGCAGGGTGGTGAAGGCTACCACTTCAGACTGAATCTGTTCTTCGGTACAAAAGATGTGTCCATCGTCTTGGGTAAAAGCACGCACGCGCATGATGCCGTGCAGCCCCCCCGTGGGTTCATTGCGGTGACATTGACCAAATTCGCCAAAGCGCAACGGCAATTCGCGATAGCTTTTAATGCCCTGTTTGAAAATCAAAATGTGGCCAGGGCAATTCATCGGCTTGAGCGCATAGTCACGCTTTTCGCTCTCGGTTGTGAACATGTTTTCGCGGTACTTGTCCCAGTGACCGGTTTTCTCCCACAGCCCTTGATCCAGAATTTGTGGGC
>CAIOAQ010000422.1 GCA_903856025.1 uncultured beta proteobacterium | reverse complement strand
GGCACCTAGAAGTTTCGCAACAAAGGAGGGAATTGGGTTGTTTTTCATGACTTTTCCACGGGTGATTCACTGGGAGCTCGGTTCGTCGTTTGGTAGCTGTATAGACCTAAGCGAACGCGTTGATCTGCGGGTTTTCCGGAGGCTTTGTCGGCTTCGATGAGCGACTCTATCTCAGGCACCATGGCTGACAGAAGAGACTTCCACTGGGCCTGCATCAAGAGTTGAATCTTGGCAGTCGATTCGGTTGTGAGTTCATCGGCAAAGATGGCCTGCTCCAGGTGCTGTGACTTATCTGCCATCACGTTCTCAACGGCCGCAGCCATATGGTCGCCGACGTTGTTGCCCAAAAAACCGAACATTCTTGCCTTGTCCTGGTGAGGCACAAACGCGTCACGCAGCAGTTGCACGGTGTCGGTTTCCGCGTCGTAGTGCGTCAATCCTAGTCGACACAGCTCCTCCAGGTGGGTACGGTGATGCACATCGCGGGTGATGGACTGTGATAGTGCCTCGAAGCTGGGCATAGGGCCCTGTCGTTTGAGTGGCACCGGTTTGCCGTCCTCATCTTTGAGCTTGCGGTTAGCCAGCCAGCTAGTGAATATTTTCGTCGCTGCCGATGGGCGAACGGCTGCGGGTCTGGCGCGGTCTTGCGTGATGCGCGTAACTTCTCGACGCGGCAGTCCGGTCGCAGCACTTACACGGCTAATGTCGCGTCCCCCCAGTGTGGATGAGTGCCCCGCGCGAGCCTTTTCCACAAACGCACGTTTCAGCATTTCTTCCACTGCGGGGAAGGTCATCCCTCGCGCCAGACATAGCTCCGCCAATGGCGCAAGCAAGCGGTTTAACGCTTCCTGGAGCGCGCGCTGGTCGCTGTCTTTACTTAAATCTGCGGTGACATCGGACATCGGTGGTGTTGGTGTGGATGGGCGAATTTTGTCCGTTCACACAATTTTACCATTAAATATTTGTAAATGTGCAATTCACACATATACTGCATTACGCGAAGCAAGATTGCAGATAAGTTTTCACTCGTGCTTCAGCGGAACCAACTTAACGTCACATTTTTGGAGAACGCGAAATGAAACTGAAACTTTTTGCTCTGACTGCTATTGCGGCAAGTGCTTTGGTTGCCTGCGGAGGCGGTGGTGGAGGTTCTTCCAGCGTTCCCACTTCCCAAGGGACCGTGACAGCACCGCTCATGTTGAGTGATGCATCGTCACAAGATTGGTCCAATATCGGGGTGGTGGTGACCTCCGTTACGTTCACCAGCGCTTCGGGTAGTACTGCCAATTTGTTGAGCGCACCCTACACTGGCAATTTGGAAAACCTGGACAACGTGGCGGAATATCTGAATGCCGCAGCGTTGGTGCCTGGCACCACCTATACCGGCGCAGTTATTACTCTGAGCGCTAATCCGGGTGATGTCACACTGACCGTTTCTGGTGATCCGGAAGCTGGCTTTGTGGAAAGCCCCAACACGGTAGTGCCAAGCAGCCGGATTCAAGTTCAGGGGGCTAGCGGCAACACAGGCAGTAAAACGGTGACGGTGCCAATCACCTTCAATGCGCCCTACACAGCGCCGCAACCGAGCTCTGGCACCACCACCAATCCCACAACAGCCACAGGCATCAACATTGAGTTCGATTTGAGCAACCCTGCGTTTCTCGTAGCGCACACACCGGCAGGGGCAAATCCCACTACCATCTGGGCAGTCAATTTCGCTGGAGGCATAAAGCATAAGTCACACGACGCGCTGACACACCTGGTTTTACGTCATGCCTATGGTCAGGTTGCGTCCGTCTCGACGGACAACACGACCCTGACCATAACCAAGGTGACGCCCACAGCGCCTGCGGCACTCAATGGCCCGGAAACTGCAACTGCAACAGCCATATCAATGCCAATTACCGTTGATGCCACCAATGGCACCTTGTTCTACGACTTGGACGACACTACCAAAAACGCAACGATTCACGACTTGTCAACGGTCGCCAGCATTCTGGCAAACGGTGAATACGTACGTGTGGCGGCTCGCTATCAACAGAACGGCACGCTGGTGGCTACACGCATTTATGCGTCCTCAACGTTCAACAAAGTCTATGTCAGTCCTGAAGGCCACGTGTTGCATGTCAATGGCGGGGCAGGAACGCTAACGATTGATTCGGCTAGCGGAACGCCGGTTGCGGTTAACGTAAGCGGAACCACCAACTTCTTCTTCCGCAGTCCGGCCACCGGGTCCGATGTGACACCGATCGCGACGGGTACAGCAGGTCTGGCGTTGATCCAGCGTGGTTTCAAAGTGCGCGTCACTCCGGTGGACGCAACTGCGACTCCGTTGGTTGCAGCCACGATTGACATTGAGTCTGCGCCCTTTGAGGGATGGGTGTCCAGCGCAAGCAGCACGGGTTTCACACTGGCAAGAAATTTCAACATCACGTCCGACAATTACACACAAGCACTCAATTACATCTCCAGCAGCACGGTCAATGGGGTTGATCCGACCACAGGCAACGCCATTACTGGTTTCAAGTACTGGAACTTTGCTTACCCCTCGATCGTGGACAGCGGCGTCAATGCGGTGAGCGACTTTGTAACCGCAGTGGGTGCAAGCTCAGGTGCCGCGGTGACCCTGGGAGTGACATCTTACCCAGCGAAAGTGCTGTCATATTCAATCTGGAACAACGCAAGCAGCAGCTACCTCGCGCCGCAGGCGATTCTCATCCCTACCCAGTTGCCGGCTACCAAGGTTGCCGCAGCGCCTGTCGGGAGCGCAACCAGCTTTGCGGTAGTGCCAAGCAGCGGGACCGCAGGTACTCCTTTGACGGTGCGGTTCAGCACCACACTTGGCTCAGCAACATTGGTGCACAACGTGGATCGTTCGGGAAGCGGAATCGTCACCGTCAGTCCGGTAGACATCACCACCGCGAATGGCTTGAACGCGCTCACCAGCGCATTGACCGTCGGCAGCAGAGTGGTCATTTATGGCCTGCCGCAGGCAGATGGTTCAATCAAAGCCTATCAAATTCGCTACTACACCGGCACGGCACCGCTCTAAGTTGACAGGGAGTTCCCATGAAGCCATCGGCGCATGGGAACAGCCCCGTTGGAGGTCTGGATTACGCAACGGCTATCAGGCGATTAGATAGTGTGGCCGTTCCTAGACATCATGGTCGCCACTGGAGTAAATCAGTAGTAGGCGGCCATCATGTCTAGCCCTTGATTCAACGCTTGACTCTTTGCAAGGTAGACGCCATCGCCACAGGCTTTACGTAACTTTCCCCGGTGTCGGTCTCTTTAAGGACGGGGTAATTCAAAGTAAACCGTAACGTAGCCGCTCCTTTCAGGATTGTTCAAAACGATACCTAACCGCGTGAAACTCAGGCCTTCTTCATTGGACGCTTCCGGCTTCAAAGTCCACTGGCTTGACGATTCGATTCGTGCCGTCAAATGCTCATTCTTTTGCCAAAGTTCTATCGAGCCATCAGGGTTTTGTTTCCAGTTCCCCAGTGTCGTCAGCGCCACCTCAAAGCTGTCGGGCTTGGTGAAATCAAATCGATCCGTAATCGTCACCGAGCCTGACTTCGTGCGGTCATGTACCAGCTTTCGGGTGAGCGAACGAAGGAAAGGTACGTTATAGGCGTCGGCCATATTTATAGTGATCTCGTCGGCATCATCGGAAAACCGCGTGGATATCACTCTGGGCTTAATCTTGTCAGCTTCAACTTGCAGCGCACCCGCAACGACCGGAACTGGGTGGCCCCAAGAGTTGATTCCAGCGATCGTGTAGCGTTCTTTGCCGAACGTCTTGGCCGAATACTGGGTATTGCCAACGTCACCAGTGGGTTGTTCGGCACCCAGCCCAATGGTATAGGAGCCTACATCATTGTGGCTGTGGTTGCCGTTGCCACCGGCTTTGATGGATACGGCCAGTTTGTCCCCTGGCGCAGGCCGGGACACCAAGACACCCACCGAGTCAAAATAGCTATGCAGACCGATTCCTGTGGAACTCTCTTCCCCGCTGGCATTCGCTGGCTTCATATTGCCAAACAGCACTAGTGCAGCTTTGGCAAGCGGTGCGTCATTGCCCGATTGCCCTCCACCCAAAGTCACAGTACTGAGGTGCTGAACTTGTCCCAGATTCAGAGCATCATTGGCATAAGCCCGCGTGAATTCGTCCATGCGGGTCTTGGTTGGAGCGTCTCCAAACGCTGCGATGTTGTTGGGCAGCATTTCAATTCGATAG
>CAIOAQ010000421.1 GCA_903856025.1 uncultured beta proteobacterium | reverse complement strand
GGCCTGCCCGGCATCCAGAAAGAAGGCTGTGATGGCCTGATCACCAGCGCACGCTGGGTGGTGCACAAGATGCCAGCCCATACACGCACGGTGTGTCTGGAGTTTTTTGGCAATGCCAAGGATGCGGTGCCTTCGATTGTTGAAATCAAAGACTTCATGTTCGCTGAGCAAAAGCGTTCAGGTGTGGTGCTGGCGGGGCTGGAACACCTGGATGACCGCTACTTGAAGGCGGTGGGTTATGCCACCAAGTCGAAAAAGGGCGCGCAGGCAGCGGGTTCAAGCAGTACCGTGCCGAAAATGGTGCTGTTTGGCGACATTGCAGGTGACAACGCCGACGACGTGGCACGGGTCACGTCCGAAGTGGTGCGCATTGCCAACTCGCGCCACGGCGAAGGTTTTATCGCCATCAGCCCGGAAGCGCGCAAAAAGTTTTGGCTGGATCGCAAACGCACGGCGGCGATTTCAAAACACACCAATGCCTTCAAGATCAACGAAGACGTGGTGATCCCGCTGCCGCGCATGGCCGAGTACACCGATGGCATTGAGCGCATCAACATCGAGCTGAGTCTGCACAACAAGCTTGCGTTGTGTGACGCACTTGAAGAATTTTTTACACAGGGCAATTTGCCTCTTGGGCGGCACGACGATGCTGGCGAGATTTCTGCCTCTGAACTGCTTGAAGACCGGGTGGCGCAGGCTTTGACCCTGATAGGTGAGGTGCGCGCCTTGTGGTCGGGGTGGCTGCGTGACGTGGAGCCCTTGTTTGACCAGTTGCAGGACCATTCCCTGCGCGCCAGCTGGAAGACGCAAATCCGTCTGCCTCTGCAACAGATTTTCAGTGGTGTGGCGTTTGAGCCGGTTTTGAAGGAATGCAACGCCATTCACCAGCGGGTGCTCAAGGGCCGCGTCTGGGTCGCACTGCACATGCACGCCGGTGACGGCAATGTGCACACCAACATTCCGGTCAACAGCGATGACTATGAAATGCTGCAAGCCGCCCACGGCGCGGTTAAACGCATCATGGCCTTGGCGCGTCGTCTGGATGGCGTGATTTCGGGTGAGCACGGTATTGGCATCACCAAGCTGGAGTTTCTGACCGATGCCGAGTTGCAGCCTTTCACCGACTACAAGGCCAAAGTGGATCCTGAGGGACGCTTCAACAAGGGGAAATTGCTCCGAAATGTAGAGCGACACTCTAAGGATACACAAGGGGTAGAGTCCAATTTAATGTATGCGGATCTGACCAACGCCTACACCCCCAGCTTTGGGTTGATGGGGCACGAGTCGATCATCATGCAGCAGTCGGACATTGGTGCCATCGCCGACAGTGTCAAAGACTGCCTGCGCTGTGGCAAGTGCAAACCGGTGTGTTCCACCCACGTGCCGCGTGCCAACCTGCTGTACAGCCCACGCAATAAGATTCTGGCCACCTCGCTGCTGGTCGAAGCCTTTTTGTACGAGGAGCAAACCCGCCGGGGGGTGTCGATCAAACATTGGCAAGAGTTTGAAGATGTGGCGGACCACTGCACGGTTTGCCACAAGTGCGAGTCGCCTTGCCCGGTGAAGATCGATTTTGGTGACGTGTCGATGAACATGCGCAATTTGTTGCGCAAGATGGGTCAAAAGTCCTTCCGGCCCGGCAATGCAGCGGCCATGTTTTTCCTGAATGCGACCAACCCCGAGACCATCAAAATGGTGCGTGCGGGCATGGTAGGTGTCGGATTCAAGCTGCAGCGCATGGCCAACAACCTGCTCAAGGTGGTGGCGCGTCGGCAAACCAGTGCGCCTCGCGCCACGCTGGGCGCAGCGCCGATCAAGGAACAAGTGATCCACTTCATCAACAAAAAGATGCCGGGTGGCTTGCCCAAGAAGACGGCGCGTGCGTTGCTGGACATTGAAGATAAGGATTACGTCCCTATCATTCGCGACCCAAAAACCACTACCGCTGAGACCGAGGCGGTGTTTTATTTCCCGGGTTGTGGTTCCGAGCGCCTGTTCAGCCAGGTGGGCCTGGCCACCCAGGCCATGTTGTGGCATGCCGGTGTGCAAACCGTTTTGCCGCCGGGTTACTTGTGCTGCGGCTACCCGCAGCGCGGCAGTGGTCAGTTTGACAAGGCTGAGAAGATCATCACCGACAACCGTGTGCTGTTTCACCGTGTGGCCAACACGCTCAATTACCTGGACATCAAGACGGTGGTGGTGAGTTGTGGCACCTGTTATGACCAGTTGCAGGGGTATGAGTTCGAGAAAATCTTCCCGGGCTGCCGCATCATTGACATTCATGAGTACCTGCTTGAAAAGGGCGTGACCCTGCCTGCTGGTCAAGGCGGCTACCTGTACCACGAGCCTTGCCACAACCCGATGAAGCTCGGGGACCCGATGCAGACGGTCCGGGCCTTGGTGGGTGACAAGGTGCTCAAAAGTGAACGCTGCTGTGGCGAGTCGGGTACCTTGGGTGTGACCCGGCCTGATATTTCAACCCAGGTGCGTTTCAGCAAGGAAGAGTCCATCCGACGAGGTGAGGCCACGCTGCGCGCCAGCGGTGCGGTGGCGGCAACGGCCAATGTCAAAATCCTGACCAGTTGCCCGAGTTGTTTGCAAGGTCTGAAGCGCTACGAGGATGACCTGCAAAACGGCTTGCTTGAGGCGGATTACATTGTGGTCGAGATGGCCAACCAGATACTTGGTGCAAATTGGTTGCCAGACTATGTCAAGGTAGCCAATGAAGGTGGCATCGAGCGTGTATTGGTTTGAGTTTGAACCTATTTGAAAGATCAAGACAACATGGCAGGTTTGAAAAATGGCGCGCCGCTGCCGCAAGACATCACGGTTCACAGCCAGTCGCGGGTACTGGAGGTGAGTTTTTCGGATGGGGCGTCGTTTCGCATTCCGTTCGAGTTGATGCGGGTTTACAGCCCATCGGCTGAGGTGGCTGGCCACGGGCCGGGGCAGGAAGTGCTGCAAACTGGCAAGCGTGACGTGACGCTGACCGGGATTGAGCCGGTGGGCAACTACGCGATCCAGCCGGCGTTTTCAGACGGTCATGACTCGGGTATTTTTTCCTGGGACTATTTGTATTTTTTGGGATCACAGCAAGACAAGTTGTGGTCTGACTACGAGGCCCGTCTGCAAGCTGCCGGGGTGGCGCGTGATGCGCCCATGCCTGAAAAAGCAGCCGCCAGCTGCGGTCATCACTGAAACCCTCCATTGAATTAATTTATGAGCACCACACATTTCGGATACAAAACCGTCGACGAAACCGAAAAGGCCAAACACGTCAAAGGCGTGTTTGATTCCGTAGCGTCGAAGTACGACTTGATGAATGACCTGATGTCCATGGGCTTGCACCGTGCATGGAAGGCCTACACCGTCATGGTGGCCAATCTGCACGAAGGTGACAAGGTGCTGGATATTGCCGGTGGCACAGGTGACTTGGGATTGGCATTTTCCAAAAAAGTGGGCAAGACCGGCCAGGTGGTGCATACCGACATCAACGAAGCCATGCTGCGCACCGGGCGTGACCGACTGGTGGATGCAGGCGTGGTATTGCCGACGGTGGTGTGCGATGCGGAAAAATTACCTTTTCCAGACAACCATTTCAACCTGGTCACGGTCGCGTTTGGTCTGCGCAACATGACCCACAAGGACATGGCGTTGGCTGAGATGAACCGGGTCTTGAAACCCGGCGGCAAGCTGTTGGTACTGGAGTTCTCCAAAGTGGCCAAACCGCTTGAAAAAGTCTACGACTGGTATTCTTTCAAGGTCTTGCCAAAGCTGGGCGAACTGGTGGCGGGAGATGCGTCAAGTTACCAGTATCTGGCAGAGTCCATCCGCATGCATCCTAGCCAGGAAGCGCTCAAATCCCTGATGAAAGCTAATGGCTTTGGCCACGTGGATTACCACAACATGACGGGTGGTCTGGTAGCCTTGCACGTCGGTATCAAATGTTGATCCGAATTTGTTTGGAGTGTTTATGAATCGGTGGCTTTCGGTTTTGACGATGTGCTTGGTCTTGGTGGCTGGTCATGCGGATGCGGCAAGGCGTTTTGGTGGCGGCAAATCCTTTGGTCAACAGTCCAGCAATGTGGCACAGCGTCAGGCGGTACCGACCGCACCGGTCGCGCCTTCGCAAGCGACCAATAACGCAGTGAAACCTCCTGCGCCTGTTGCTGCTCCGGCACCTGCGCCAAAGCGACCGTGGGGTGCGATGCTGGGTGGTTTGGCTGCAGGGTTGGGTCTGGCCTGGCTGGCGAGTTCATTGGGGCTAGGCGCTGCGATGGGTGAATTCATGATGTTTGCTGCATTGGCGCTGGTGCTCATGATGGTTATAGGGTGGTTCATGCGTCGTAAAACGCAGAATGTCGCGCCAAGTGCCTCACCGTTTGCGTTTCAATCGGTAAATC
>CAIOAQ010000420.1 GCA_903856025.1 uncultured beta proteobacterium | reverse complement strand
ACGGCCACGGTTTGGGCTTGCGCCTGGCGCAAGGTGCGCAGCATCCCGGCGGGGTCACCGGCATGAAAGCCACAGGCCACGTTTGCGCTGCTGACAATGCTGAGCATGGCGGCATCGTCACCCATGCGCCAGGCCCCCAGGCTTTCGCCGAGGTCACTGTTCAAATCGATATTCATGTTGGACTCCAAAAGGGCTGCAGGGTCATCAGGCCATGCAGCGTGTCTCAATGCAATTGGCCTGCGGTTTCAAGCACATCGGTATGCACCGCCAGGGCCGTGCGCATGACCACTTGCAAGGCCTGAACCTGAGTGGCCAGCGCCATGCTGGGGGCCCCTGGGTGATGAGCCGCCTGCTCGGGTAGATAGGGCAAGTGGATGAAGCCACCCCGGGTGCCTGCCCAGGCCGGTTCATTCAGGCGGTGCATCAGGGCGTAGAACACATGGTTGCAAACAAAGGTGCCGGCGGTGTTGGACACCGCACCCGGCAGCCCGGCAACGTGCAGGTCACGCACAATGGCCTTGATCGGCAACGTCGAGAAGTAGGCGCTGGGTCCACCTTGCACCACCGGCGTGTCAATCGGCTGCTGGCCCGCGTTGTCGGCGATGCGGGCATCGTCCACGTTGATGGCGACCCGCTCCAGCGTCACTTCACTGCGGCCACCCGCCAGCCCCAAGGCCAGCACCAACTGCGGCTGCCAATGGTGCAGCGCCTGCTCCAGCTGTTCCACCGCGGGGCCAAATACGCAGGGTAATTGCACCGCATGCACGGTGGCTGCGTCGCACAAACTGCAGTCCAGGGCTCGCGCCACTTCCCACGAAGGGTTGATGGTGTCGAACCCAAACGGCTCAAAACCGGTGAGCAAAATTCGCAAAGGGGCAGACATCATGAATCCTGCTTAGAGGAACATCAAAAAATTCAGCAGGAAGACATTGGCCAGCAGCAAGGTCAAAGCCGTAGGCACCTGCGCCCGGATCACCGCGTTTTTGTCCGGCAACTCCAGCAGCGCTGCGGGCACGATGTTGAAGTTGGCAGCCATGGGCGTGAGCAAGGTGCCACAGTAGCCCGACATCATGCCGATGGCAGCCATCACCGCCGGATTGCCGTGGTAAACGCCCAGCAGAATCGGCACGCCCACACCGCCGGTCATCACTGGAAAAGCGGCAAAACCGTTGCCCATGATCACGGTGAACAACGCCATGCCGATCACGTAAACCGCCACCGCCACAAAGCGGATGTCCATGTTGATGTAGCTGGTGGTGGCATAAGCCACGGCCTTGCCCACGCCTGCGTCGGAAAACACCAGGCCCAGCATGCCCAACATTTGCGGCAGCACCAGGGCCCAGCCCAGCGCGTCGGTGAGGCGGCGTGATTCGCGGATGCCTTGTACCGGGCTTTCCTTTGTCAGCCAGCACACCAGGCCAAACGAAACAACGCAGCCAATGCCCAGACTCACCAGCGTGGTGTTCTTGGGGTCAATCAGCGGCTGGCCGCCGATGCTGAGCGACTTGGCCGACAAGGTGCCAATCACCGTGACCAGCGGAATCGCCAGCGCCGGCATGAACAGCTTGTTGCCCAGCCGCTTGGCACTGGCCAGGTATTGCTCTGCCGTGCGCGCCGGGTGGTGGCCTGCACCCACGCCGTTAAAGCCGGCGATCAGCGCCATGACGACCACGCCCGTGCCAACCCAGACCGGTGGCAGTTTCTCCCCGATCAGGAACACCGAGGCATAGAGCGCCCAGAACAAGGCACTGGAATAACGCTTTGGGTGCTGGGTGTCGGCCAGCGTCATGGCCGCCGTGATGACCAGAATGGCACCGACCAGGTAATACAGGTGTTGGATGGACAAGATCATGATCAGGCTCCCTTCACCAAGGCACCGGCGGCGCTGACGTTCAGTTTGCCCGATTTGAGTTGTTCCATTTCACGCGCCAGCACCCGGTCCAGGCGATGGAGTCGCCAAGCGTGGATGACAAACGCACAAATCGCTGTCGGAATCCCCCACACAGCCATACGCATCGGCTCGACATCAATGCCCGCTTCGTGCAAGAAGGTCGTCATCAACACGATGGCACCGAACGCCACGAACAGGTCTTCTCCGAAGAACAGGCCGACGTTGTCAGTGGCAGCACAATAGGCGCGCAGCTTGTGACGCACGGCATCAGGCAGCTTGCCGTAGCGCACTTCAGCCGCGCCCTCCACCATGGGCGCCAACAGTGGGCGCACCATCTGTGGATGCCCGCCTAGGCTGGTCAAGCCAATGGCCGCGGTGAGCTGGCGCACGCCCAGGTAAATGAGCAGCAAACGCCCGGCGGTGGCCGAATGGATGCGGCTGATCCAGTTCTGCGCATGTTGGCGCAGCCCGTGGCGCTCCAGCAAACCAATCACCGCCAGCGGCAGCAAGATGATCAGTGGCAGATTACGGGTCTTGATGAACCCGGTGCCGATGGTGGCCAGAATTTTGTCGATGGGAAACCCCGCCGCAAATGCCGTCACGATGGCCGTGCAAATCACAACCAGCATGGGGTTAAAGCGCAGGACAAAGCCCGCAATAATGACCGCTACTCCGATCAGCGGCCACAAATTGATACTACTCGTCATATTGACCTTTCGTTGAACAAATAAGAAACCGTTTTTGCGCCGACCTTGAACACACTGCCAGCGCATGACATGCCGCAATTTGCATGCCTAATGAAGAACAATGCATTAACTTTAAAACTACTATTAATAATGTATTGTTGAACAATACATAACACATTGAAGTGCGTTAACTTGATTATGCCCAGCAATGGTGCGCTACGTGTACCCGTATAAACCCTAACAAATGATGATTTTTCACTTGTTTCGAACTCAATTTGCTGAAAAACAATGAAGACTGACGCAAAAAATCTGGTAAAAAGCGCAATCCACTTCGGCTGCAGGGCTGCAATTCCTCAGTAGGACTGCTTACTGCCGCAACTTCTTTTCCAGATATGACACCCAAACTCCCGGCGAACACGCTGACACTGAATGAACGCACGGCGGACCTGATTCGCCAGAAGATCGTGAAAGGCGAGTTTTCGCCCGGGCAACGGCTGTCGGAGGCAGCTTTGAGCGAGAGCCTGGCCATCTCACGCAACACCTTGCGGGAGGTTTTCCGCATCCTCACCAAAGAAGGACTGGTGCGGCACGCGCCCAACTGCGGCGTGTCGGTGGCCATTCCCAGCATCGCCTCCATCATTGACATTTACCGTGTGCGCCGCCTGATCGAGTGCCAGGCGCTGGCGCAGGCCTACCCACGCCACCCGGCCAAAAAACACATGCGCGATGCCGTTGAAATGGCGCTCAAGTGCCGTGCGTCAGGTGACTGGCTGGGCGTGGGTACGGCAAACATGGAATTTCACATGGCCATCGTCGAACTGGCCGACAGCGAACGGCTGAACATCATGTTCTCGCACCTCCTTGCCGAGTTGCGGCTGGCTTTTGGCCTGCTCAATGACCCGGAGTTTCTGCACGCGCCTTACATCGATAACAACGTGCAAATTTTGGAACTGTTTGAGGCCGGCAAGCTGACTGAGAGTGCCGCATCCTTGAGTGACTATTTGGTGCACTCCGAGCGCATCGTGCTGGCGGTGTATGCCCGACGCATTTCTGACGCAGGCAGCTATGAGTAATCGCCACGGTTGTGCCCATGGGCAGTCGTTCACCCAGCAACACCCGCCGCAGGTCTTGATCAGCCGGTCAGCTCGGGCTGGCTGATCGCCTGCTCCACCACCCTGCGATTCAGCGTCGGTACAAAGGTTTCGATAAAACCGTAGGCATAACCACGCAGCCAGGTGCCGCGGCGTATCGCCAGACGCGTCAGGTTGATCTCAAACAGGTGGCGTGCATCCAACATGCGCAACTGCGTGTCGCGCTCGGGGTCCAAGGCAATGGAGGCGATGATGCCCACGCCCATGCCAAGCTCGACATAGGTCTTGATCACATCGGCATCCATGGCAGTGAGCACCACATCGGGGTGCAGACCCTCACGCTCAAAGGCATTGTCAATGTGCGAACGCCCGGTGAAACCCTGGTTGTAGGTGATCAGCGGGTATTGCGCCAATTGCTGCAAGCTCACCGGTTCGGTGTGGGCCAGCAGCGGGTGATCCGGCGGCACCACAATGCTGTGTGTCCAGCGGTAGCACGGCAGTGTCACCAACTGCGGGTAAAGCGCCAGGGCTTCGGTGGCCACGCCGATGTCGGCCTCGCCGCTGAGCAGCATCTCGGCCACCTGCTTGGGGGAGCCTTGGTGCAGGTGCAGTGTGACCTGCGGAAACAGGACTTTGAAATCGCGCACCACATGCGGCAAGGCGTAGCGTGCCTGCGAGTGGGTGGCCGCAACCGACAATGTGCCATCCATGCGCGAATTGAATTCCTGCCCGGCACGCTTAAGGTTGTCGCAGTCCAGCAAGAGCCGCTCTACGATCGGCAACAAGGAAACACCGGGAGGGGTCAATCCGGTCAAGCGCTTACCCGAACGAACAAAAATGTCCACCCCAAGCTCTTCCTCCAGATCACGAATTTGCCGACTCACGCCGGGCTGGGAAGTGTGCAGGATGGCGGCCACATCCGTCAGGTTGTAGCCGCTTCGGACAGTTTCCCTGACCGACTTCAGTTGCTGAAAGTTCAAACCGATTCCAGGGCTTGCGTCAAGTCGGCGAGCAAGTCGTCAATGTGTTCAATGCCCACCGACAACCGCACTGCGTCTTCCGGGATACCGGCCTTGGCAAGTTCCTCTGGCGAGAGCTGGCGGTGGGTAGTAGAGGCCGGGTGCGTGGCCAGTGATTTGGCATCGCCAATGTTGACCAGGCGGGTGAACAGCTTGAGCGCATCCAGAAAGGCAGCCCCTGCCTTGCGGCCTTCGCCCGGTGCGGACTTGACACCAAAGGTGAACAAGCCAGAACCCTTGCCTCCCAGGTATTTCTGTGCCAGCGCATAGTCTGGGTGGCTGGGCAAACCGGCATAGCTGACCCAGGACACCTTGGGGTGGCTTTGCAGGAATTGTGCGGCCTTGAGGGTGTTGTCGTTGATGCGGTCCATGCGCAGCGCCAGTGTCTCAATGCCTTGCAAAATCAGAAAGGCGTTGAACGGCGACAGTGTGGCACCGGTGTTGCGCAGCGGCACCACACGGGCGCGGCCAATGTAGGCAGCAGGCCCAAGCGCCTCGGTGTAAACCACACCATGGTAGCTTTGGTCGGGCTCGTTCAAGCGTTTGAATTTGGTTTTGTAGTTGGCCCAAGGGAATTTACCAGAGTCAATGATGGCACCGCCCAGGCTGTTGCCGTGACCACCCAGGTACTTGGTCAGAGACTGAACGATGATGTCTGCGCCGTGTTCAATCGGGCGCAACAGGTAGGGCGTGGCCACGGTGTTGTCCACAATCAGGGGCACGCCATGCTTGTGCGCCACCTCGGCAATGGCCGCAATGTCGGTCACGCGACCTTGCGGGTTGCTGATGGATTCGATGAACACCGCCTTGGTCTTGTCATCGATCAGTGCTGCGAGGCTGACCAGGTCGTTGGTGTCCACGAAGCGCACGGTGATGCCCGACAAGGGAAAAGTGTGCGCAAACAGGTTGTAGGTGCCACCATACAACGCGCTGCTGGCCACAATGTTGTCGCCTACTTCCGCAATGGTCTGGATCGCATAGGTGACGGCCGCCGAACCTGATGCGAGCGCCAGCGCGGCAATGCCGCCTTCCAGCGCCGCAATGCGCTGCTCCAGCACATCGTTGGTGGGGTTCATGATGCGGGTGTAGATGTTGCCCGGCACTTTCAGGTCAAACAGGTCGGCTCCGTGCTGGGCGCTGTCGAAGGCATAGGCCACGGTTTGGTAGATCGGGACTGCCACCGCTTTGGTGGTGGGGTCTGGCGAGTAACCTGAGTGAACGGATTTGGTTTCAAATTTCCATGATGCAGACATAAGTACTCCTCAAGTAGTGGTGAATAGGGTGAATCGACAACTAAGGTGAACTGTAGGTGACAAACCGCCGAATCACAACGACTGAATAGTCAGCTCCAAATATCTAAATTCATCTAAGTGCAATTCCAATTCATGCCACCTCAACAACTCGTTGACAAATTTCATGACATCAAACCGCTTGTCCGCATAGGCAAGCCCAGACTCAAAACCCTGCAATCACTGCCCCCTTGAACTGAGCCTGGATGAACCGGCGAATCTCGTCTGAGTGGTAGGCCTTAACCCGCTTTGCCACCCAGGCTTTGTCCTTGGCCGGGCTCAGGCCCGCTGACGGGGCGGAGTGGGTGTTGATGGCCGAGGGGCATCCAGGTCGTCCAGCGAAAGCGGCAGTTTCGTGGCATCCAGCGCCAAAAATTTCAACTTTTTCGGCTTGTCGATCACATCCAGCAGCGTGGCTTTCAGACCACTTTCGGGCTTGAGTTTGATCAGCCCCTTGTATTGTAGAACCAGCTTCACCCTCCCAACTTCAGTCGGGTCGTTGGGGATGCCGAACTTGGCGCCTTCCTTCAGGTCCTCCAGGCGCTTTATCTTCTTGGAGTACAGGTCAATCGGAAAGTTAACGGTGTAGCCCGCGTTCACCAGCTTGTCGCCACGGTCCTTGATCTGCTGATCCAAATACGGCTTGTACTGGTAGCCGTTGGCATCCAGATCACCCGTGGCCAAAGCGGCGTTGGGCTGCACGTTGTCGCTGAACTCGACGATCTGGATCTTCAGGCCGACCTTCTCGGCGACTTTTATCACTCGCTCTAAAATTTGCTCGTGGGGTCCCGCGGTGACACCGATTTTGAGCGGTTTTTCTTGCGCGAGCAGCGGGATCGCATAGGTTGCGGTCAGAGCCACGCAAGAGCGGATTGAAGAAGAAAACGTTTGTTCACGGCGTGTTCTTTCAGAAGGGATAAATCAGGAGAATGGATGACTATCCATAAATGAATTGGCCTATAGCCCACGTAAAACAATCGTAAGTAGCTACGACATTTATAGTGTCTTGCCGATGTGATGGTGATGGACAAAGTGCGCATATGTGGCTCAACTGCCGCACTGTCCAGTCGCCCAGGCTTTGCAGCAGTTGCACAAAGGCAATCAACACAAGCACCACAGCCAGCATCACCTCCGGCAAAGCGCGCTGGTAGCCGTAACTGATGCCCAGGTAACTCAGGTCACCACCGCCACAAAGCCAGGCAGCGCCTCAGGTAGCAGCAACATGCACGGACTTTGTTACCCTTGTCTAATGAACACATCTTCTGGACAGTTTTCCTCGACCCTCTCCATGCCAGATGCACCACACGTCAATCTTGCTCTGCAGGGCGGTGGATCGCACGGCGCCTTCACCTGGGGCGTGTTGGACGCGCTGCTTTCAGACGGGCGCATTGCGTTCGAAGGCATTAGCGGAACAAGTGCAGGCGCAATGAACGCTGTGGCATTGGCCCATGGTTTTGCGCAAGCCAGTGGCAAGCACGCGATGGAGATGCGTGAATCTGCACGTGCGTCGCTGGAACAATTTTGGGAAGGCGTCGTCAACATCGGTACATTGACCACATCCATCTCTCAAGTTCAGCGAGCGCCCTTCGACATTCTCTTTGGAGGCTTCTCAGGGTTGACAGGCGATCAATCTCCAAGCCAGCTCTTGACAGATGCAATGACCAGCTTTTGGTCCAAATCTGTGTCTCCCTACCAAAGCAATCCGCTCGATATCAATCCGTTGAAGGACTTTTTGGAGCAGATGATCGACTTCGAGAGGATTGCAGCCTTCAAATCGCTGAAGGTGTTCGTCGTTGCTACGGCAGTGACAACCGGCAAAGCAGAGGTCTTTTCTGGAAAACGACTCACCGCCAATGCCGTGATGGCTTCTGCTTGTCTGCCAACTGTTTTTCAAGCTGTTGAAATTGAGGGACAGCACTACTGGGATGGTGGGTACTGCGGAAATCCAGCCATTCACCCCTTGATTTATCAGTGTGACAGCCGTGACATTGTCTTGGTGCAGATAAACCCCATCAAGCGGGACAAACTGCCAAAGAACGCCGGTGAGATTATGGATCGCGTCAACGAAATCACGTTTAACGCAGCCTTGATTGCAGAAATGCGCGCCATCGACTTTGTGAAAAAACTGCTGTCTGAAGGCAAACTGGATCCTGCTCGTTATAAAGACGTCTTGATGCACCGAATCGACGGTGGAGAAATCCTAGGAGTCTGGGCGGCAGAAACTAGGGTTCTCACTAACAACGCAAAAGTGGGTGAGATCGTTAATGGTGGATGAACACCAGCTACGTCCCCTACCACCCCGAACAGCAGCAACTCTT
>CAIOAQ010000419.1 GCA_903856025.1 uncultured beta proteobacterium | reverse complement strand
TGCGAAAATCACCCGTCCACTGCCGCCGTGGCTACCGCCAGCCCGGCTCGTAGCGGCTGGGTAACTGCCGTTTTTAGGTTCATTGAATGTCATCGGTTCATTGACCAAGGCGATCACACGCTCACCAATCATGGCCATGTTTTCACGGCTTTCAGGGTTGTCCAGCAGCAGAACAAACTCATCGCCGCCGAGGCGGGCTACAGTATCGGAATGACGAAGCAATCCTGACAGCCTTGTCGCGATTGTTCTCAACACGTTATCGCCCATCTCATGACCCCAGGTGTCGTTCACTTTTTTGAATCCATCTAGGTCGAGAAACATCAATGCGATTACACGTGACTCTCGACCAGACATGGCGATCAATTGACCAATGCGCTCCATGAGAAGCGTGCGATTGGGCAGTCCTGTCAATCCGTCATGCAAAGCCATGTGTTGGATGAGCTGCTCCTTGTCCCATTTTTCAGTAATGTCAGAGCACAGTCCAACATACCGCACAACTTCACCTGCTGCGTCACAAATGGCCGATATCGACAGTTGCTCCAGGTAGATGGAGCCATCCTTTCGCTTGCTCCAAACCTCGCCTCTCCACAACCGGTCTACCTTCAACTTTTGAAACATTGCTTCAAAGAAGGCTGCTTCGTGGCGACCGGATTTCAGAATCCGCGCATATTGGCCAACAATTTCTTCCGATGTATATCCAGTTAGCGTTAAAAAGGCGGGGTTAACGGAAACTATTTTGGCGTTCGTATCTGTCACCATGATGCCTTCAGTCGTGGCCTCAAAAACACTGGCTGACAGTCGTATGGCGGCGTCTGCTTCCCTGATGCGACTGATGTTCGTCACCAGCGCAAAGAACCCTTTGACGGTACCACTTGCATCCTTGTCTGGAATGTAGTTTGCCAAGGTATATCCCACATGACCATCTGGCCTTGTGATGGTGCGTTCAAATTCCTGGTATTCACCTGCCAAGGCTTTTTTAATATAGGGCAGATTTTGCTCAAATAATCGTTCCCCCAAAATTGTTGGCATCGAAACACCGATCATTTCTTCAGGCGATTTTCCGAACCACTCAAAATACGGTTTGTTGGCAAACTGGCACAGTAATTGCCTGTCCCAGTAAGCAATCATGCTCGGAATCGCATCAGCAACGGTCCGGATGAATCTTTCGTTTTTAGCGAGTTCAACTGAAATCGATTCTGTCTTTTGCCTTGAATCCAGTAGCTCTTGCTCGAAGCGACTACGCTCGATGGATACAAAGAGAACCCAAGTAAACCGTTCAATGCCATCGATAGTGGTTTGCTGGCAGTTCACAAATACTGGAACAGTTATTCCGGTGCGCGATTGCAATTGCAGGCGAATCTCGCGCACGCGCCCTTCACGCAAAAGCGTGGGCCAGACGTGTGTCTGCAAAAAAATGCGGCTGGCCATTGGGAGCATAAGTTCCAGAGAATTCGAAATCCAGTCAGCCGCTTCCCCGCCAATCAGAATGAGTAACTCTTCATTCACAGACTGCACTGTCCCCATGCGATCCGTCACCAGTGCTGGGCAGGGCAGTTGATCAAAAGCAGACACTAGGTTTCCCAGTTACTTCTATGCGGCAAAAAATTCACGCATGGCATCGACAACCATGGATGGTTCAGCCATGTGCGCGCAATGTCCTTGCACGTCAAGTATTTTCAGGGTACTGCCAGCCAAATGAGCGTGGACATACTCACCAACGCTCACGGGGGCAAGGGTGTCAGTGCGGTGTTGCAAAATCAGACATGGCACGCTGACCTTGGGTAAATCGGCTCTGTTGTCTGAGAAGAAGGTCGTTCGCGCAAAGACTTTTGCAACTTTGGGGTCTGTTGAGCAAAAGCTCTCAGAAAGTTCCAGCGTTACAGTACCCGATTCTCCCTTTGCAGACACCACTGGCGCCAGATAATTGGCCCATCCAAGGTAGTTTTGATCCATCAATTCAAGTAGCCCCTCAAGGTCCGCCTTTTCAAAACCACCCACATATTGCGGAGGATGATTCACAAAACAAGGGTTGGGGCCTAAAAGTACCAATTGCTTGAAGAGTTCCGGTCGAGCAATGGATGCCAAAATGCCGACACTACAACTCACCGAATGACCAACAAAGGTCACTCCATCTCTCAAGTCCAACGCATCGCATACGTCCAGTAGGTCTTGTACGTAGCCACTGAGACTCGCATATTTGGTGGTATCAAAGGCGGCAATGTTGGATTTGCCGCTACCGACATAGTCAAATAAGACCTGCTTGTGTGATAAGTCAAATGCTGGTGTCACTCGATCCCACATGTTTTGATTGCAACCGAATCCATGCGCATAGACCAGCACTGGACCGTCACCCTTAAGAATCTTGACGTTATTTCTTGCAAGAATTTCCTCAGCATGAAGCATTTGACTCTCCAACGGTAGATGTGTTCATTAATTATTCTGAAGCCAGATAAATCGTGAGGTGGTGACAGTCCGATCAACAACCTATTTCTCGTCAAAATCAAGAAGACGCTGAGACCGCAGTATCTATCATCCATGTAGTTAACCGCGGTTGAACGGCATGCTGGTGGCACCCTAAAGTTTCAGAAATCATGTCATGTCTCTGGATTTTGGCATCACACACCATGCCGGATCCGGCTGCCAGGTGTCTACCCAGGCTGGCAACTCAAGTGCAGGCATTGGTCGGGCAATGCCGTAGCCCTGTGCCAATTCACAACCGAGTTGTAGTAGCGCGGTTCCGTGCGCGACCGTCTCCACGCCCTCGGCAATCACTTCGCGCTTAAAAGCTGCCGCCAGTCCAATCACCCCTTGCAATATGGCAAGATCATCTGGATCGCCTAGCATGTCTCGCACAAAGCTCTGGTCAATCTTGAGCAGCGCCACCTGCAAGCGCTTGAGGTAGGTCAGTGACGAGTAGCCGGTGCCAAAGTCATCCAATGCGAACGTTACGCCCATTTGGTGGCATTCCTCGATCACCTGCGACACCTGCTTCATGTCGGCTAGTGCACTGGTTTCCAGCACCTCAAGCTCCAGGCTGGCCGGATTTACGTCCGGATGCCGGTCCAATGTGGCTTGCAAGCGCTGCACGAAATCGGCCTGCTGCAATTGACGTGCACCGATGTTGACACTCACTGGAAGGTTCAGTCCCATGACGTTCCACCGCTCTATTTGTGTCACTGCCGCCTCAATGACCCACTCGCCTACCTCTACGGCCAGCGGATGTTCTTCGATCACGGGCAAGAAGGCTGCCGGCGCCAGGAGCCCCTTTTCGGGATGCTGCCAACGAATAAGTGCTTCCGCACCAATGACCTGACCGCTGCGCATATTGACCTTGGGCTGGTAGTGCAATACAAATTCACTTCGCGTCAGTGCCAGGCGGATATGCTTGATGCTTTCGTGGTGCAGGCGCAAGCTGCTATCCTGCACGGCGTCAAAGACGTGGTAGCGGTTTTTGCCCGCCAGTTTGGCCTGATACATCGCCTGGTCGGCCTGGCGCAGGAGTTGGTCGGCCCCAACCTCATCGGCCTGCGGGTAAAAGGTCACCCCGATGCTGGCCGAGCCTTGTAGCAAGACCTCGCCCAATTGCACTGGCGTCGCCGCTGCGGCAAGTAACCGCGTCAGCATTGGCAAGCAACTCTCAATGCCATCGATGTCAATCAGTATGGCCACAAATTCGTCACCACCCAGGCGTGCCAGGGTGTCACCTTCACGCAAAGTGTCTTTCATGGCTGTGGCCACGTGAATAAGTAACTGGTCGCCCACGTCATGTCCATGGTTGTCGTTGATGTTTTTGAACCCATCCAAATCCAGGTAGGCCACAGCCACCTGCTCGCCGCGCCGCTGAGCATGAGCAATGGCTTGTTGCACTCGGTCTGCGAGCAGCAAGCGGTTGGGTAAATTGGTCAATGCATCAAAGTGAGCAATGTGTTCAAGTTGGCTTTGATACTCCTTGATTGCGGTAATGTCGGAGAACAGCGCCACATACTGCTGGGTGTTTCCCTGCAGATCCTTGAGCGCACTGATGGTGAGTAATTCAGCATAAACCTCGCCGTTCTTGCGTCGGTTCCATACCTCACCGCTCCAGTGCCCCTGCACGATCAATGCGTTCCACATGGCCTCATAGAATGCCTTGTCTTGGCGGCCAGAGCTCAGAATGCGGGGGTTTTGACCAATGGCTTCCTGGCGACTGTAGCCGGTGATACGGGTAAATGCTGCATTGACATTAATGATGGTGCCTTGGACGTTGGTGATGGTTATACCTTCGCGGGCCTGATCGAAGACGCTAGCGGCGAGTTGGAGTTTGGCTTCCGCTGCCTTTTGCTGTGTTATGTCCTTGACCAGACCTGCTACGCGCACCACACGACCGCTTGCGTCGCGCTCCGGAAACCCCTTGGCAATGCAAGGGCGCTGCTCGCCGTCGGGTTGAACCGTCATCAGTTCAATTTCGTAGGGTGTTCCGTCCAACACGGCCTTGTTAACTGCTTCGAACAGAATTTGCGTTGAAGCCGGGGTGTATAACTCGGTCTGTCCTTCCAGATTCGGAATACCCAATGCTGGGTCGCGCCCAAAAATGTGATACATCTCAGGCGACCAGGTGACGATGTTTGCATCTACGTCCCACTCAAAACTGGCTAAGCGAGCCATACGTTCCGTGCGCTCCATCATGCTGTTGCGACGTTGCAGTGTCTTACCTGATTCCTTCCTCTCACTGATGTCGGTAATGAACCCATGCCAGACGATAGAGCCGTCTGCCTGCAATTGAGGTAGGCTGTTTCCGAGCACCCAGCACACAGTTCCGTCGTCATATTTCAGTCGATGTTCGTGTTGCCAAGGTGTCATGTTCTTGGCGGATACTTGAATTGAATCCATCAAACCCGGCAAGTCATCCGGATGTACACGAAGTAGGACTTTTTTGGCGTCCTCACGCACTTCGTCCGCGTCGAGGTGAAATAAAGCATTGAATGCATGGCTCGCATACGGCATGCAAGTAGTTCCATCGGGTCGTAGCTTGAACTGATAGACAACACCCGGAACCAGTTCAGTGATTCGTTGAAAGCGATCCTGAGCTTCTTTTCTTAACGCTTCCCCGCGTCTTCGCTCGGAGATGTCACGAGAAATGACGATGAACGAGTCATTGTTTTCAATTCTGATGAATCGAATGGTCACATCAACTGGAATCGCAGTTCCATCAAGGCGTCTGTTCTCCCACTCTAAGTGCACCAACCCACGGACCTTGGCGAGCGCAAATTTATCCGCCGCCGCTTCATCGCTGCGGCGCCCATCCGGCTGAAACTCAGGTGACCAGGTTGCCGGATTTGAACCAATGAACTGCGCGCGTGTGCAGCCAAATAAGTCCAGTGCGGCCTGGTTGCATTCAATGGCATGCCCTTCTGCATTACACGCAATGATCGCGTCGCCTGCAGCATCAAAATACATGCGAGGCAAATGCTCGTTGACTTCCAAAGGTGCCGTTGAATTGTTCATACGGAAATTTCACTTCATGTGGGGCAGCTTATTGTTGTTATTGGCCCATCAAACTCGATTACTGTTTCTCCCCTCAGTTGCCAAAGGTTATTTCATTCATGCCATGTGCTCAAATTCAAAAAAGCACATCGTTGTTCAACATTGCTCGAATCAAAAAATCCTGACTGCATTGAAACAAATAATCATGCTTGCTTCCCGTGAACAACTTCTGCCGCAAGTGTCGAATCAAGCGGTTTCACAACTTTGTTCATAGTGCATTCAAACCGATTTCGCCCATTCTTCTTGGCTATGAATAGCTGCTGATCGGCCAAAGCAAATACATCAAGCAATTCACCCTCAGGCTTCTCACAACGAACACCTCCAACAGACACGGTGACGATTCGCCAATCTGCATTGTCAAGATGCTCGATATTTTGCAGTCGGATATTTTCCACAATGGAAGTCAAGAGTTTTTTGAACGTCAATACTGTCGGATTGGGAACGACGACTGCAAACTCCTCACCACCGTAGCGAGCCACAAATGCTCCACTGGTCATTCCATTCACATTGAATTTGTGCACAGTCTCTTCAATGCACTGTGCGACCTGACGCAGACAATCGTCGCCTGCCAGGTGTCCATATCGATCGTTGTATTTCTTGAAGTTATCGACATCGACCATGACGACTGCGAAAGCATGGCTCTGGTACTGCGCTTGTGCCCACAGCAAGTCTGCCTGCATATCCAGACTGCGCCGGTTGAACAGGCCCGTCAAGCCATCGTGGTCAGCAAGGCTCTGCAATTTTTGATTGGCAACACTCAAACGTTGCCGCAAAGTCGCTATTCTGCCCATGGCCTTCATCTTGGCATGGAGCACTGGCTCAGGGACAAACTTGGACATGAAGTCATTGCCACCTGCT
>CAIOAQ010000418.1 GCA_903856025.1 uncultured beta proteobacterium | reverse complement strand
TGTTCATGGTGATCATTGGCGGCATGGGCTCGATCATGGGCAGTTTTTTTGGCGCGGCGTTCATCGTGGTGTTGCCGATTTTTCTGAACCAATTTTTGCCAGTCCTCGGTGCGACGGTGGGTATTGTGATTTCAACCGCTGGAGTCTCACACGCCGAGCTGATCATATTCGGAGCTTTGATCGTTTGGTTCTTGATTGTTGAACCACATGGTTTGGCCAAGCTTTGGTCCATTGGCAAGCAGAAGTTGCGTTTGTGGCCGTTCCCTCACTGATTCATTTTTTCGTTAACCCGGCACACAAGGTGCTATTCATTTAGGAGACAAGCATGAAAATTAAAAGTATTGCTATGGCAGCCCTGATTACAGCGGTTGGATCGACAGCTTTTGCGCAAGCCAAAGATCAGTTTTTTCCAGTGTTGTCCTACCGCACCGGCGCCTACGCCCCCAACGGAGTGCCATGGGCCAATGGCTTTGTCGATTACCTCAAGCTGACCAATGCGCGTGGCGGGGTTAATGGAGTGAAGATTTCTTATGAAGAATGTGAAACAGCGTACGACACGGCACGCAGTGTGGAATGCTACGAACGTTTAAAAGGCAAAAATGGTGGTGCCACCATGGTCCAGTCTCTGTCCACTGGGGCTACGTTTGCGCTGACTGAAAAAGTTCCCGCAGACAAAATTCCCCTGATCACTGCCGGGTATGGCCGCAGCGAGAGTCAGGATGGCTCCGTGTTCAAGTGGAATTTCCCTTTGGTAGGCACTTACTGGGTGGCAGCGGACATTCTGGTTCAAGCCATTGCCAAAAAGGAAGGTGGCCTGGATAAACTCAAAGGCAAGAAAATCACACTGGTTTACCACGATTCCCCGTTCGGAAAAGAACCTATTCCATTGCTGCAGGAGCGTGCTGCTATGCATGGTTTTACCCTGCAACTTTTGCCCGTGACGGCTCCTGGTGTCGACCAAAAAGCCACCTGGCTGCAAGTGCGTCAAGCCAAGCCTGACTACGTGCTGCTGTGGGGCTGGGGTGTGATGAATTCCACTGCCTTGAAAGAAGCACAAGCCACCGGTTATCCACGCGAAAAGATGTACGGTGTGTGGTGGTCGGGTGCCGAGCCTGATGTGAGAGATGTGGGTGACGGTGCCAAGGGCTACAACGCAGCCGCCTTCCAACACGGTGCTGAACCAAATTCCAAAGTTGTGAAGGAAATTCTGACCACCTTGCATGACAAGGGTCAGGGCACTGGTCCGAAAGACGAAGTCGGTCAAGTGCTTTACATGCGCGGGGTGGTGAGTTCCATGCTGGCGGTGGAAGGCGTTCGCCGTGCACAAGAGCGCTATGGCAAAGGCAAGTGGATCTCTGGTGAGCAGGCTCGTTGGGGTTATGAAAACTTGACGCTTGATCAGAAAAAGCTTGATGCGCTGGGTTTTGCAGGCGTCATGCGCCCGGTGAGCACCAGTTGCGTCGATCACATGGGGGCCAACTGGGCGCGCGTTCACACCTGGGATGGCAAGAAGTGGAACTTCACCTCCGATTGGTTGCAGGCTGACGAACAGGTGCTGAAACCATTGGTGAAGTCCACTGCAGCCAAATACGCTGCCGACAAGAAGCTGACGCCACGTACACCTGCGGACTGCCAGTCTTGATGTAAACCACGCATCCCGATCAAGTTCGGGATGCCAAGAGGCAGCGTTGCGTGCAGTGCTGCCTCTTGGTAAAGGCAAGGATTTATGGAACCCAAAAACATTGTTCTCAACGTGAATGGCATCGAGGTCATTTACAACCACGTCATTTTGGTCCTGAAGGGCGTGTCCCTGAATGTTCCAGAAGGCAAAATCGTGGCTATTTTGGGCGGCAATGGCGCCGGCAAAACCACCACACTACGGGCTATTTCAAACCTGCTGCGCGGTGAACGGGGCGAGGTCACCAAAGGATCGATTGAGTTGCGTGGTGAACGCATTGAAAACCTCTCTCCGGCAGATTTGGTTCAACGTGGGGTGGTACAGGTGATGGAGGGTCGTCACTGCTTTGCGCACCTGACGATTGAAGAAAACCTCCTCACTGGCAGTTACACCCGCAAAGACAAAGGCGAAATTGCCGCCAATCTGGAAAAGGTTTACACCTATTTTCCTCGCTTGAAAACCCGTCGCACCAGCCAGGCAGCGTATACCTCGGGTGGCGAGCAGCAGATGTGTGCCATCGGGCGTGCGCTCATGACCAACCCCAGTATGGTGCTGCTCGATGAGCCATCGATGGGGCTTGCGCCGCAGATTGTGCAGGAAGTATTCGACATTGTGAAAGACCTCAATACCAAGGAAAAGGTAACTTTTCTATTGGCCGAGCAAAACACCAACATGGCCCTCAAGTATGCCGACTATGGCTACATCATGGAGTCAGGTCGAGTGGTCATGGACGGTGTGGCCAGTGACCTTGCGACCAATGAGGATGTGAAAGAGTTCTACCTCGGGATGGGCGGCGGCGAGCGCAAGAGTTTCAAGGATGTGAAGAGTTACAAGCGCCGCAAACGTTGGTTGGCTTGATCACCCGCAATTCCACAATTCAGGAAATATCCATGGAAAACTTCTTTGACGCATTGGAAAAGCGTGATGCGGCGGTGCGCGAAACGGCGTTGTTGACCGCCTTGCCCCTGCAAGTGGCACATGCCAAATTGGCTTCCCCTGCATTTGCAGAGATTTTGAAAGATGTGAATCCCGCACAGGTGACCAGTCGCGCGGCGCTGGCTCAACTTCCGGTGATACGCAAGCAC
>CAIOAQ010000417.1 GCA_903856025.1 uncultured beta proteobacterium | reverse complement strand
CCAATACCAGCCAGTTCACCGTGGGTGCGAGCTGCTTCATTTAATGTAGCGGTCTGCGCACGTGCTACGAGGGCTAGACGGGTTTTTTGTGCATCAGACAAGGCATCGACGGCGGCCTTGTACTGGCTGCGCTGTTTCTCCAACCCGGCCAGCGGGCCCAGGCAGGAGGCATCCCCTTTGCCGGTTTCCAGAAACTCACTCCACGCGCCGGGCAGTTGCAGCATGCGAATGGTGTGGCCGGTGGGTGCGGTGTCAAACACGATGTGGTCAAAGCCCTGCGTCAAGGCCGAGTCGGTCAGCAGCGCGGTGAATTCGTCAAAGGCGGCAATCTCGGTGGTGCACGCCCCCGAGAGCTGTTCTTCAATGCCTTTGACCACGCTGTCAGGCAGCACGCCACGTACCGGGCCCACGATGCGGTCGCGGTAGGCTTGGGCGGCGGCTTGCGGGTCAATCTCAAGCGCGCTCAAGTTCGCCACCTCGGGCACCGCCGTGATGTGGTTGCCGATCTGGATGCCAAACACCTGGCCCACGTTAGAGGCCGGGTCGGTGCTGACCAGCAACACACGCTGACCCCGTGCGGCCAGGTGGATGGCCGTGGCACAGGCGATGGACGTTTTACCCACACCGCCTTTGCCGGTGAAGAACAAAAAGCGTGGGGGATTGGTGAGGAATTTCATGGGGTGCGAACGAGGTTCAGCAACACTTGCCAGCGCAGCAGGCCGAGGCAGCGGGCACATCGACTATGGGCTCAACCGGCAACGCCGCCCAGTGCGCCAGCTCGTCACGTGTGGGATAACGCCCGGCCAGCGCCAACTCACCGTTGAGCAGGGTCACGGGCAAGGCGCTTTCGCCTGAGATTTCAAGCTGTTTTTTCACCGGGGCATGCTCGGCAAATGCCATCGGCTGCTGTGCCAGGTTAAAGCGTTCCAGCACCACACCGTTTTGTTTGGCCCAATCCACGTCAGCGGCAAAGGTGACCAGTTTCTGGTCAACCTCCACACCACACACGCCACTGCTGCAGCACAGGGCCGGGTCAAACACTTGAATGCTTGTCATGGGAAATTCCTTCACGGTTTTGAAACAAGTTCTGGGCAGTCCACCGGTTGGCACAGCTCGCCACATTGTTCCGGGTGGCCAGCGCAGCATTCGGCGGTCAGAAAGGTGATCAGCTCTTGCACCAGCGCCAGGTTGGCGCGGTAACGCTGGTAGCGGCCTTCTTGCACCACGCTCAGCAGGCTGGCGTGCGACAGGGCTTTCAGATGAAACGACAGGTTGGTGGGGGCAATGCCCAGCGCCGCGCCAATTTCACCAGCCACCAACCCTTGCGGGCCGGTCTTGACCAGCAGGCGGTAAATGTTCAACCGTGCGGCTGAGGCGAGGGATTCGAAAATGGGGGTGGCAGATGAAGTGTCCATGTATTCAATAATACAACAATTATTGAAATAATGAAATGTAAACCTGCAGGGACACTGAACCAGGAGTCAAGTAGCCAATACAGGCAGGTGAAGGACGAACACCGCGCCACCCTGAGGCAGGTTGTGGCAGCTTAATTGGCCGCCGTGCTGTTCGACGAGTCCGTAGCTGATGGACAGGCCCAGTCCCGTGCCCTTGCCGATGGGTTTGGTGGTGAAGAAGGGATCAAAGATGTGCGACAGATGTTTTGGCGCAATGCCGGGGCCATTGTCTTCAAAGCGCACTTCCACCTGGCCATTGGTTTGGCACAGCGTGATGTTCAACTGTGGTGCAACGCCAGGTGGTTGGGTGCAGCTGCTGGCGGCATCGGAAGCGTTCTGGATCAGGTTCATCATCACCTGCAATAACTGGCCGGCGTTGCCGCTGACCTGGCAATCCGGGCCGGGTGTCCAGTGAATTTCAAAATGCGGGGCTGTGCCCTTTTTCACCCAATGGATGGCGCGCTCAATCACGGCATTGAGTTCGACCGGGGTCACCTCACCCTGGCTGGCGGTTGAAAAGCGTTTGAGACCGTTGACGATGTCGGTGGTGCGCTGGGCACCTTCGATGGTGCCTTCCATCAGGGACGGCAGGTCTTTGACCAGGGCATCAATGCGCAATTCCTGACGCAGCGCATGCATCTCGGGCGGCAGATCCAGCTGGTGAACGGCTTCCAGGTACTGGGTCAGGCGCTTGCCATAGCGCTGCATCACGTGGACATTGCCCAGCACAAAGCTGATGGGGTTGTTCAGTTCATGGGCAACACCCGCTACCAAACGGCCAAGCGAGGCCATTTTTTCGGAGTGCAGCAGCTGTTGTTGTGCCAGTTTCAGGGCATCGTGGGCCTCGCGCAGTTGGTGGTATGCCCGTTTGAGCTCCCCCAATGGGCGACCGACCAGGACACGGCCCACCTGGCGGCCATTGCCGTTGTGGCGCGGTGTACAGCTCATGTCGACGGGCACGCTCTGACCCAACGCATCGCGCAAATGCAACTCCACGACGGCCACTTCGTGCGACGCGGCGTGGTACATCGCCAACTGCCAGCGCTGGATGCTTTGTGCATCGGCCAGCAGGTCAAGCACCGGGGTGCCACGCAAGTCTTGCTCATTTCGTCCCACCAGCTCGCACAGCGCGGCGTTGGTTTCTTCAATCTGACCATCCTGGTTGCAGGCGATCAACACGTCGCTCATGCTGGATAGCAGGCTGAAAATGAACTGTTGTGACAGTTCCAGTTGCGCATTTTTTTCTTCCAGCGCCACCTCGTCGGTGACCAGCTTGGCATACACCTCTTCCATCTTGTGGATCACATCCATCCAGGTGTCTTCACCTACACCCTCCAGGTTGTCGGGAGGCAGGTTCAGGGACGGTGGTGGTCGATAGGGCATGGTGAATAGCTCTTATCAATGTACCGTGCAGACCATGCAGGGGTCAAAGGACCGCACGATGTGTTGTACCGCGACGCTTTGGTTGCTCGGCGCTGCCTCAGCCGGTTCGTCCAGCGGGGCTCCAACCAGCGCGGCTTCCAGCGCACCGGGCGTGCCGCTGGCATCACGTGGTGAAAAATTCCAGCTGGTAGGGGCCACGATTTGGTAATGGCTGATGCGGCCTTTGTCGATGCGCAGCCAGTGGCCAAGGGCACCTCGTGCGGCTTCGGTCAGTCCAACACCCTGAGCATGTTCAGGTATGTCATGGGCGGCGTAAAACGGTTCATTGGGCTGCAAAGCCATCAGCCAGTGCTCCATCAGCGGTACGATGCGGGCCATTTCCAGCAAGCGGGCCAGTACGCGGGTTGTGACGCAGCCGCCATGGGTTCGAACGGCATCACGGACCAATGCCTGGCCATCCACCAGCTGCCGGGCGATGGCCCCGGTTTCACATACTTGACCTGCCAACCGCGGTGCTTTGTTCCAGGTGTAGGCGCCGGCTTTGTCTGCATGTGGTTGTGTTGATCCGTTCATCGGGTGAAGGGGCGTGCCCGCGGGGTTGTCAAGGTACCAGGCGCGGCAGCTGTCTTCGGCAATATCACGGGGGTCCAGCGGCAGAACTTGTGCTTGACCGTCTAGCCAAACGCCTTGAGCGAAGGCATGTTGGGTCGCCGTCTGGGCATAAGCGCCATAGCTCAGGTAGCGGCCAGGGCCGGCGCCCAGGCTCGCCAGGTCGGCCTGGTCAGCGATGTCCAGAAACAGGGCCATGTCACTGCCCTGTGCGCGTGTGCGCCAGTGTTGCAATGCCGCCAGGCTGTCCAGGGTGGCGACCTCTTCCAGTGGGGAACCAAAAAGGGTGCGCTCTAGAAATGCGCGCATTTCCCCGATTTTTCCGAGCATGCGCACCCGTTCGGTGGCTTCGATGGTACGTGCACTGCCGCCGGGCAGGATGGAGCCGGTGTGGGGCCAGCGCCCACCCAAGGTGCCCAAGACTTCAAACCAGCGTGCCCGAGCCGCTAAAGCGACGCGGCTGTGCAGACCCCCGCCAGAGGCGCTGCCAGCCAAGGCGGCAAAGCGCTGTGTTGCCTGATCAAACCAGGGGCGATGGGCATACACGCCACGGGTGAAGTCGGGCATGAAAAACAGGTAGAAATGTGTCAAATGATCCGCCAGGTTTTCGCAGGCGAGCATCAAATTGGTGGCGATGACCCCGTTGGGTGGCGCCTGAACACCGCAGGCATCGGCCAGTGCACGGGCTGCTGCGACCGACTGCGACACCGAGCAGATGCCGCAGATGCGGGGCACGATGGTCATGGCGTCCATCGGGTCATGGCCAGCGAGCATGAGCTCAAACCCACGAAACATCGGTGCATTCACCTGGGCGCTGGTGACCCTGCCTTGCGCCACCTCAAGTTGCACTTCCAGGTCGCCCTCGACACGGTTGAAAGGGCCAAGAATCAGTCGTCGGGTCATGGTTGGATTCAATTGTCGCAAGTTCAGCGCAAGCGCGTGTTGCGCGAGGCAGGAGGCAGCACCACACGGTCGCTGCGTGAATTGACTTTGACACGTTTGGGGGTGGCACTTTTGGACAAGGAGGCCAGTGCCACAAACCACGCCTTGGGCATGTCGGTGGGCAAGCCGACGGGGATGCCCGCCAGTTTGGGGGTTGTATGAAATGCGTGTCCAGGGCTTTGAAAACCCGGTGCCGTGCAGTTGATGCAGGCAAAGCCGCCACGCAGGCAAGAGCCTTCGCCATTCCACAGACGGGTGTTGCAGTCGGCATGCGCTTGCGTGCCCTTGCAACCCAGGTTTTCCATCAGGCAACCCAGGTCGGTGGGTTTTGCGGCGCTGGCCTTGTATTCGTAATACTCGTTGCGTGGGCAACCATGGTGCACCAGTTGGTCGGCGTAAAAACGCGGTCGACCTAACGGGTCCAGATCGTCTGCAGAAAACTGCCCGGCTGCCATCAGCATCAGGGTGTCAAGTACCCAGCCGGGGTGGGTGGGGCAACCAGCGATGTTCACCACGGGCAGGCCGCCTTTGGCGTGGAAGCTGCTTCCCAAAAGGCCACCGATGTTTTCGTCTTCAAATTGCAGACCGCAGGCATCGGTGGGGTTGCTGCCGCTGGCGCTGATGCCTCCCCAGGCGGCGCAACTGCCTACTGCCAACACATGCGTGGCCACCCGGGCGAGTTTTTCTATCCAGGTCATCATCGGTTTGTCGGTGCCGGACAACACGTGAAAGCGGCCGGTGTGATGGGGGCCGCGCAGCACCGCCCCTTCTATACACAGTGCATCCAGCCGGGTGTGGCCTTCCAGGCAGCTGTCCAGCAGGTCGAGCAAGTCTTGTTGGCCTTCCACGGACAAGGCCGGGTGCCAAAGCAACTCAATGTCACCGCTCTTGAGCATGGCGGGAAAATCGGTGGTGTCCGCACACAGCAGCGACATGCTGCATCCGCCACACCCACCTGACTGCAACCACAACACATTGAATGCCATTGACTTGATCCTTCAGGGCTCGACTGTACAACCCACGCAGGGGTCAAAGGCTTCGGCCAGCAACAGCGCTTGGTGGTGGTCGTGTGGGTTCAGCGCGGCGACGGCCTGAGCCAGTGCGCCTTGGGGGTGGAAGTTCCACTCCGTGGGTGCCAGGACGCGGTAATCCTGCACGTGGCCGTTGGCATCGAGCTGCACCCAATGCACCAGCAAGCCGCGCGCCATTTCACACCAGGCGATGGCCTGGCCGGGTGCCAGCTCAAGGGCACCACTGGACAACGGTAGGGTGCCTTCGCCGAATGTGCTGATATGGACGATCTCAAGCAGCTCCAGCCAGCGTACAGCCATGCGTGACCAGACACTGCGCGGCAGGTGGCTGTGTTGGGCGCGCTCGGCGCGATGCCGCAGCCGCGTCCAGGGGCCGTTTTCAGCGCATTGGCCACGCCATGTGGGGACTTGGGCAAAGTGGGTTTGTGTCACCAGCGCGTGGGCCAGTTCGGTCAATTGGGCGGCCTGAAGCGCCGCATCTTGATTCAGGATGTCCAGGTCATTGGCCTGGATGTGCATGGCGCTGGCGGCAGGGTAGCACTGGCTCAGGTATCTGGCGGGCGTGAGGCGGTTGGCCTGTGCGTGGCACCACGCTGCAAAAACTTCGGGTGTGGCGTGGGCGTCCAACCACTGACCAACAGATGTACCCAATAGTCGTTCTTCCAACCAGACTTTCAGGTGGCTTAGTTGATCAACAGCGGATGTCTTGTCTGACGCGCTTGGTTTTGCCACCAGTGCCAGCGGGCAATCCTTCAACCAGGCCAAGTCTGGCGCGCTGGCCTGTGCATCAGGCAGACGGCGCATCCAGTCCAGTGCCATGCTGCGCAAGTGGTCGCGGGCGGTTTCAAGGCACAGTGGCAGGTCGGGGTGTGCCGGGCCAGGCGCGGGTGCGCCGTTCAGCGCCGCGCTCAGGGCAAGCTCTGACGTACGACGATGGGCATGTGCGCAAAGGGTGAAGACAGCGCCCAAATTGCGTGTGGCTTCGGTACCTGTTTTGCCACGCAACAATCGAGCCAGCACGCCTTCATCCAGCACGGGCCGCCCTCCTGCCACGCCGGGCTGGCGGCCGGGACGCAGCTGGTACTGGCCGGCGATCTTGTTGGTGCCGGTGCTTGCTGCGCTGGTCTCAGGCATGGGGATATCCACTTACCGGTCAAGACCGAGTCGAGAGAGTTTCATGCGCAAGCCCACACGGGTCAGTCCCAGCTCTTCTGCCACATGGGTTTTGTTGCCTTTGTTGCGCTGCATGGCTTCGCGGATGAGTTGCGCTTCCAGACGTTCCATGCGTTGTTTCAACTGACCTGAACCTTCTGTGTCTTCCTGAACCGGGGCAGGGGAGTGGCGATGGTCTACTTTTTGATGCAGCCGCGTCGAGAGCAGGGCGGCCCCCAACAACGGGCCTTGCCCCAAGGCCATGGCGCGGCGAATTTCGTTTTGGAGTTCGCGCACGTTGCCAGGCCAGTTGTGTCGCATCAGCAAGTCCATGGCTTCTACGGTGAGGGATTGACCGATCAGCGGCGACTGTTTGAGCAGGTGGGTGATGATCAGCGGGATGTCTGCGGCACGCTCACGCAGCGTGGGCATGTGCAAGGTCATGCCCGCAACCCGGTAGTACAAGTCTTCACGAAAACGGCCACTGGCCACATCGGCTTCCAGGTCGCGGTTGGTGGCTGCAATCAGGCGCACATCCACCGCCACAGGCCGGGCACTGCCCACCGGACGGATTTCACCCTCTTGCAACGCGCGTAACAACTTGACCTGAAAGGCCGCAGAGGTTTCGCCAATTTCGTCCAGAAACAGGGTGCCACCGTCGGCCTGCTGGAACAGGCCGACATGGGATTCGACCGCTCCGGTGAAGGAGCCGCGTTTGTGGCCAAACAACTCGCTTTCCAGCAGGTTATCGGGCATGGCACCACAGTTTTCGACCACGAAGGGCTGTTCGGCCCTGCCACTGGCGTAATGGATGGCGCGCGCCATCAACTCCTTGCCGGTGCCAGATTCGCCGGTGATCAGCACCGACAAGTCATGAATGGCCACACGCTGCGCCAAGGCGCACACCTCGTTGAGCGGGCTGGTTTTGCTGCGCAGCAGTTTGTCGAATCCGGCTTTCGCCCTGGCCTGGTCACGTAAACCGCTGACACGCAAGGCCAGGCTCTCCGGGTTGGTGCGCAGCTCCAATGTCAGGCGCTGATTTTCTTGTTGCAAACGCCAGACCTCACCGGCCTTTTGCAGGGTCAGCAGCAATTGGTCGGGGTGCCAGGGTTTGAGCAGGTATTGCCAGATACCGGCCTCGTTGATGCCGGTGATGATGTCTTCTGCATCGGTGTGGCCGGACAGAATGAGCCGTACCGTGTCGGGCCACTTGTCACGTACGGTGCGCAAAAACGCCACACCCGAGGTGCCGGGCATGCGCTGGTCAGACACCACGATCTGCACCAACTCACTTTCCATGACCGCCCAACCCTCTTCGGCTGAATTGGCGGTGAACACCACAAAGTCATCATCGAGCGTTCGTTTGAGTGTTTCCAGCGAGCGCTGTTCGTCGTCGACCACCAAAACGGTCAATGGGGCGCGTGTGCTCATGGTTTTTTCCACCCCAGTTCGCGGTGCAACGCCAGATGCCGGGGTGACCAGGATGCGGGCGACTTGGTCACAAAGTGGTGCCGTGCCACGTGGTAGCTGGGATCAAAGCCGTAAAAATTGCGGTGCATGTGGGCCATTTCCTCTGCGCGGTAAGCGGCCAGCGGCTTCTGCGCTTCGTCTTGCAGTCTTGCTTTGTTTTTTATAGCTAGTTGCGCTTGTATATCGGTGGCTAGAGCCATATTCAATGCCTTATCTTGGATGGCCTGACGAAATGCCGGTACATCGCCCGGTACGCACGCATCGCTAAAACCCGTTTCCAGCGCAGCGGATGCCGTAAGCGGTTGGCGGTTGTGCATGATGGCTTTGGCTGCCTCCATGCCGACCCGGCGCGGCAACAGGTAGGTCCAGTACTCGGAACCATACAAATTGCCCATGTTTTTGTAGTGCGGGTTGAGCATGACCGCCTCGCGCACCCAGACCTGGTCTGCTGCGCGCGCCAGAAAGCAGCCCCCCGCACCGGTGTTGCCGCCCACTGCCGCCACGGTGATCTGATGGGGAGTGTTGATCAACTCTAGCGCCAGGTCGTTCATGGCGTTGATGTTGTGCCAGGATTCGTCTGCCGCAGAGCCCTTTTGCAGGCTGGCGGCTTCGATCACGTTGAGGTGAATGCCGTTGGACCAGAAGTCGTGCCCTCCCATCAGCACCAGTACATTGGTTGGGCGCTGTTTGGCCCAGATCAAGGCCTGTTGCAATCGCCTGCACTGAGGCGTGGACATGGCACCGTTGTAAAACTCGAAATGCAGGTAGCCCACGGTGCCAGCTTCTTCGTAGGCAATGTCCTGCCACGTGGACTCGCTCACATGCCACCAGTCGGGTAAGGGAACAGGACGAATGTGGGGCAGATGGGAGAGTTCATCGGCAAAGGCCAGCGCAGCGGGCAACTTGATGCCGCCAACCCGTTTGACGTGGCCAATCCACACCGCACCGTCTGTGGTGGCGCGGCACAGGGCGGTTTCGCGCTGAGCGATCACCTCGCCTGGCAGTCCGCGCAGGGTGGCTTCTGGCCAGGCATCAAACAAATGGCAGGTCTGACCCAGCAGCGTGTCAGCCACGCCGGGAAATCCGTCGGCAGCGCGAATTTTGCGCAACACGGTGGCGGTGTCATCCGCTTGCCAGTCGATGGCGCGGTCGGGCTGCTTCATCAAGGGGTGCCACTGACTGTGAGCGGGGCTTTGGGGAACAAACGATGTGGATGCAAACTGCTCAACCGCCTTCAACACCGCCTGCGTGGCAGATTGGGTGACTTCGTGGCGGTACACGCTGGCTTTGCTGGCCTGGCGCATCGCAAAAGTGGTGCTGGCCCAGACGGGGCCGGCGTCCATGGCCGCTTCAGCTTGCAACACCGTTACACCCCATTGCGGCTGCTGACCCATGACGGCCCAGTCCAGTGCCGATGGCCCCTGATCGCCTTCGACGCCCGGATGCACCACCAGGCAGACCTGTTTGGACCAGACCGATTCAGGAATGGCGCGGCGCAGGTAGGGTGCGACGATCAGATCGGGCGCAAACAGGGCCACAGCTTCTTCGGTGACCGAGTTGCTGATGTCAAATTCAATCGAGACCAGATGGTCCTTTTGGCGCAACTCGGCCGCCAGACGTTGGGTCAGGCTGTTGAAGGCATGGGTGAGCAGCAGGATGCGCATGGGCGGGTGCTTAACAAATGCGTGGCAATTGCTCGCCCGCCAGCCAATCCACAATGCGCCGACCACCAAACGCGGTGGTGAGCTGGACAAAGTGGTGGTCGTCTGCAATCACGTCGCCAATATGGGCGGCATCCTTGCCTTGCGGGTGGGCGTGCATCACGTCCAGCAGGCTCGGTGCATCCGCACTGGCGCAGATCACAATCAGTTTGCCCTCGTTGGCGACATACAGCGGGTCGAGCCCCAAAAATTCACAGGCTGCCAACACCACGGGTTTGATCGGTATGGCTTTTTCATGCAGCATCATGCCCACACCGGATTGACCGGCGATTTCGTTCAGGGTGGAGGCCAGTCCACCGCGGGTAGGGTCGCGCAGACAGCGGATGTCGGCCCCGGTGGCCAGCAGCGTGGCCACCAGGCCGTGCAACGCGGCGGTGTCGGATTCAATGGCGGCTTCAAAGGTGAGATTTTCGCGCTGGCTCATGATGGCCACACCATGGTCGCCCATCGTGCCGGAGACCAGTACCGCGTCGCCCGCGCGCACCCGCGCACCGCCAAGCTCCAGGCCGTCAGGCAACACACCAACGCCGGTGGTGGTGATGAAAATGCCGTCGCCTTTGCCGCGCTCAACCACCTTGGTGTCTCCTGTTACCACTGGCACGCCGGCATCGGAGGCGGCACGCGCCATGGATTCGACGATGCGCGCCAGGTCAGCCAGCGGGAAACCCTCTTCCAGAATGAAACCGGCGGCCAGGTACAGTGGTGTGGCGCCCATGACCGCCACGTCGTTGAGCGTGCCGTGCACCGACAGGCCACCAATGTCGCCACCGGGGAAGAACAGCGGCGAAACCACATGGCAGTCGGTGGACATCACCAGTCGTGCAGGTTTGCCGTCCAGCATGGGTGCGGGCAACACGGCACCGTCATTGCCTTGCCCCAGGTAAGTGTTGCCCAGGTGCTTGGCAAACAGCTCGGAGATAAGTTGCACCATGGCCCGCCCACCCGAGCCGTGGGTCATGTCAACCCGGCCGTGTTTTATGTCGAGAGGGCGTACGTAGCCGCGTTTGACTTCACTCATGCCGTCATGTCCTTGTAACGTCCGTAACTGTAATGTGCCGCGCAGGCACCTTCGCTGCTGACCATGCAGGAACCCACCGGATTTTCGGGGGTGCACACGGTGCCAAAAATTTTGCAGTCTTGCGGGCGTTTGACCCCGCGCAAAATCGCGCCGCATTCGCAAGCCTTGTTGTCTGGCACCGATTTGTAGGTCATCTTGAACCGGCGTTCAGTATCAAACGTGCCATACTTTTCGCGAATCTTGAGGGCTGAGTAGGGCACCACCGACAGGCCGCGCCATTCAAACTCGTGGCGCAATTCGAACACTTCTGCCACGCGGTCCTGGGCCTTGAGGTTGCCGTCGCGGCTGACGGCGCGGGAAAACTCGTTTTCGACCTCGGCGCGGCCGTCGTTGACCTGCTGGATCAGCATCAAAATGGCCTGCATCACGTCCAGCGGCTCGAAGCCGGCAATCACCACCGGCTTGCGGTATTCCTCGGCAAAAAATTCATAGGGGCGGCTGCCAATGACAGTGGACACATGGGCCGGGCCAATGAAGCCGTCAATCGGCACCGTGCCCCACTGACGTACCTCCGGGGACTCCAGAATCTGGGTGATGGCGGCCGGGGTGAGCACATGGCAGCACAACACGCTGAAGTTGGGCAACTGTTCCTGGTTCGCCTGCAAAATGGCCAGCGCCGTCGGAGGCGTGGTGGTTTCAAAGCCGATGGCAAAAAACACCACCTCGCGCGCTGGGTCGTCGCGGGCGATTTGCAGCGCGTCCAGCGTTGAATAGACCATGCGGATGTCGCCACCGCGGGCCTTGGCCTTCAGCAAGGACAAGTTGTCAGATGCCGGTACCCGCAAGGTGTCGCCATAGGTGCACAGGATCACGTTGTGGTGAAGTGCCAGATCAATCGCCATGTCGATGCGACCAATCGGCAGCACGCACACCGGGCAGCCGGGGCCGTGCACCATGCGCACGTTGGCAGGTAACAAGTCACTCAGGCCGTAACGCGAAATAGCATGGGTGTGGCCACCGCAGAACTCCATGAAGCTGTAGCGGCGATCGGGCTGCGCCAGCCGTGCGATCTTGTTCGCCAGGGTCTTGGCCACGTCGCCATCGCGGAATTCGTCAATGTATTTCATGTAGCAGTCACCGGTGTATCCCCCATGCTGGCAAACAGCGCCAGTGTGCGCTCGGCTTCCTCCGGGTCCAATTTGGACAGGGCATAGCCGACGTGCAGGATCACGTAGTCGCCCACCTGCACATCGTCCAGCAGGGCCAGCGAGATTTCCTTTTTGACACCGCCTAAATCCACCACGGCGTTCTCACCCGCCGGGCCGCAGCCTACCTCTATGACTTTGACCGGTAGTGCTAAACACATTGTTTTGTCTCCAAATGATGCAGGGCCACCCAGGCTTGACCCAGCGCAATACTGGCGTCTCCTGGTGAAGTGCGCTCAGGGGTCCGCACGGTGAGCCCAAGGTTTTCCAAATTTTGCCGCAAGTGCCGGGTCAACAGGCGGTTGAGAAAGCAGCCTCCCCCGAAAACCACGGTGGTTAAGCCGCTTCTGGCACACGCTTGCTGTACCCAATCGGTTAACGCAGCGACCAAGGTGGCGTGAAACTGCGCAGCGCCCGCAGCGACATCGGTGGCTATTTCCAGTGCCGCCAGCAGCGGAAGCAGGTCAAGCTGCGCGTTGTTGTCCATGTGCCAGCCGCCCGGTAGGGGCACTGACCAGCCATGGGTTGCTATGAAACTAGAAGCTGTATTCTCAGGTAGTACGGGGGCTTGAGCCTCATATTGCATATAAGAACACAGGCCAAGCAAAGCGGCTGCTGCATCGAACACACGGCCCATGCTGGAGGTGTGTGGACAGTTGACCTGACGCTGCAGCATGGTGGCCACGGTGGCTGCTGCAGGGTCGGCAAATCGCTTTGTGATGGCTGCGTGACGGCCAAGCTCATGCAACACAGCTGCTGCCATGCGCCAGGGTTCGCGTGCGCACTTGTCGCTGCCGGGCATGGGCAAGGGGCGCAAGTGGCCCAGGCGCTCACATCGTGCGCCATCCACTCGCAGCAATTCGCCACCCCAGGCGGTGTGGTCGCTGCCCAGCCCTACGCCGTCCAGCGCCAATCCCAGCACCGGGCCCTGGATGCCATGTTCGGCACAGACCGCCGCGATGTGGGCGTGGTGGTGTTGCACCGCAAGCGTGGGCAGGCCGAGTTGGTGTGCCAGTTCACAGGCAGCACGGGTGCTGTAGTCGTCCGGGTGCAGGTCGTGGGCGATGATTTCTGGCTGAACTTCAAGCAGATTCAGCAGGCGTTGGACGGTTTCGTCCTGAAAGCAGCAGGTGCTGGCGTTGTCCAGGCTACCGATATGTGGGGACAAAAAGGCTTCTGCACCGCGCGTGAGGCACACCGTGTTTTTCAGGTGGCTGCCAAAGGCAAGTACCGACGGGCCGGTATGGGGCAGTTGAATGGCTGCCGGTGCGTAGCCGCGGCTGCGGCGGATGAATTGGGTGGCCTGGCCAGCGACCTGCACCACGCTGTCGTCACAGCGCGCCACGATGTCGCGGTCATGGTCCAGCAGCGCATCGGCAATACCGGCCAGGCGGGTGCGCGTTTCCAGCGTGTCACGAACGATGGGTTCTCCACCGGGATTGGCGCTGGTCATCACCAGCACCAAGGGTTGAACTTGGTTCAACCAAGCGGTGCCGTTGGGGCGGCCTGCGGCTTCATGAAACAGCAAAAAATGGATCGGCGTGGTGGGCAGCATCACACCCAGTGTCAAAAGGCCCGGTGCAATGCCGCTCAGACTCGCATCGACACCGACATGGGTGTCCAAGAGAACGACCGGGCGCTCGCGGCTCTGCAGCAGGTCGCGCTCGGCATCGGACACATGGGCAAAGGTGGCGGCGCTTGTTACGCTGGCCAGCATCACCGCAAAAGGTTTGGCTTCGCGGTTTTTGGACTCGCGCAGTCGAGCCACCGTCTGGGCGTTGCGTGCATCGCAGACCAGATGAAAACCACCGAGACCTTTGATGGCTACGATCCGGCCATCTTGTAACAGCCTCAGCGTTTGGGCGATGGCATCACCGCCAATCTTCGTGCCGTGCAGGTCTGACAGATTCAAACGCGGCCCGCATTGCGGGCAGCAGGTGGTTTCGGCATGAAAACGCCGATCTGCTGGCGCGGTGTAGTCTTGACTGCAACGCGCGCACAAGGGAAACGGGGCCATGCTGGTCTGCGGTCGGTCATAGGGCAGGGCGCGGGTGACGGTATAGCGGGGTCCACAATGGGTACAGGTGATGAATGGGTGGCGATAGCGCCGATTGCCTGGGTCGAACAACTCTGCCAGGCAATCGTCACATACGCCCACGTCCGGGCCGATGGCGGTGCTGGCGTGACCGCTTTGGCTGGCAAGGATGCTGAAGTCGGGCATGGGTGAGGCCATCGCCTCATGGATTTGCAACGTATCGACACGCGCCAGAGGGGGGGCTTCGTCACGCAAACGTTGTTGCAAGGCATGCAGTTGCAGCGTGGTTCCCTGTGCAAGAAGTTCCACACCCTGGCTGTCGTTGCGCACCCACCCCGTCAACCCGATTTGCTGTGCCAAGTGCCACACAAAGGGTCGAAATCCGACCCCCTGCACGATGCCGGTGACGCGAATGCGTTGCGCCAGAACGGTCAACCCGATCACCCGCCTTGGGATTGCACTTGGGCTTCGAGCTGCGCGATGCGTGCTTTCAAGCCTTGCACGGTGGCTTGTCTGGCCGCGCTGGATCGCGCCACGCCGTCGCGCAAATAGGCCAGCCACTGGTCCATGCCTTCTCCGGTGGTGGCGCTGACCTGGAGGACCTGTATCGTCGGGTTGACCCGGCGCGCGAAGGCAATGGCGGCCTGCACGTTGTAGTTCAGGTGCGGCAGCAAATCGACCTTGTTGAGCAGCATCAAGCTGGCTGCGCGGAACATGTCCGGGTATTTGATGGGCTTGTCTTCCCCTTCGGTCACCGAAAGAATGACCACCTTGTGCGCTTCGCCTAGGTCAAAAGCCGCAGGGCAGACCAGATTGCCCACGTTTTCGATCATCAGGAGCGAGTCTTCGGCCAGTTTGAGTTGCTCCAGCGCATGCCCCACCATGTGTGCGTCCAGATGGCAACCTTTGCCGGTGTTGATCTGGATCGCCGGTGCGCCGGTGGCGCGGATGCGATCGGCATCCTGGCTGGTTTGCTGGTCGCCTTCAATCACCGCCACGGGCTGTGCGCCGAGCAGGGTGATGGTTTTGCACAGCAGGGTGGTTTTGCCGGAACCGGGGCTGGAAACCAGGTTCAGCGCAAAGACACCGCGCTGCGCCAGTTGTTCGCGGTTGGCTTGGGCATAGGCATTGTTTTTGGCCAGGATGTCCTGCTCGATCTGCACCATGCGCGTGGGCGTGACCCCCGGTGCGTGGGCGTGTGCGTGTGCGGCTGGGGCGTCGTGCGAGTGGTGGTGATCGTCGTCATGCCCATGGAGGTGGCCGTGGCTGGAGCCGTCTGCATGGGTGTGCGTGTGGGCGTGGTCATCATCATGCACATGTGCATGGTCGTGCGCTTCCTGGTGGCCATGGTCGTGGTCATGCGGGTGGGTGTGGGTATGACGTGTGCCGTCTGCATGGGTGTGTTCGTGCGCGTGGCCATGGCTGTGTGCCTGCCCGGACGCTGTTGCACCTTCAATTCTGACTTCACCCTCACCGCAGCCACAGGTTACACACATCGTCGATCTCCTTCATGATTTTGTTTGAAACAGCGCTTTTCGGTCAGTTGACTTCAAGCTCTTTGATACGCATTTCGGTGCCACCCGTCACCTGCAACTGAAAGCCACCACATTCAGGGCATTCCCCAAAAACCTCGCTCATGGGGACGGTCTTGGCGCACGCCATGCACCAGCCTTGACCAGGGGTGGCAATGATCTCCAGCTGTGCCCCCTCAGCCACGCTGTCGCGTGTCACAGCATCAAAACAAAAGCGCATCGCTTCGGGCTCGACCCCCGACAGCTGGCCGATTTCAAGCCAGACAGTCGCCACTTTTTGGAATTGATCCTTGCGGGCAGCGTCTTCAATCACTTGCAAGACGCCCTCGGCCAACGACATTTCATGCATGCGCAGGCTGCTTAAAGGTTGTGCCGAACATAGTCAGCCAGGCGTTTGTCCCGGGTGGCAATGTGTTGCTCTAGAAAGCCCAGCGCATCCTGCGCTTTGCCTGCCACCAGCGGCAATTGACCCGTCACGGCTTGTTCACTCATGTGGCGCAACACCTCCAACATTTGAAAGTGGTCTTCTTGATGCGCTTCAAAATCGTCATAGCTTTTCATGCGCATCAACAATTCTTCGGACGCGAAATGTGCTTCGCTGTAGGCGATCAATTCACCCAGCAGGTCGCACACAGCGGCGGAGTCTTGGTCCGAGTCGATGGCTTTGCCAAGTTTGTCCAGCAATTCCAGCTGAACTTGATGCTCACGGTCGGTGTCGCTATTGGCTTGGAGGTTGTATTCACGGATGCCTGACATGGTTTTCCTCTTGCGGTTATTTTCAGGAGCCGCCAGTTTACGGCTTGCCAAGGGCAAAAAACCCGCGCCGCGACATGCCCTTCTTAGTGGGAATGTCTTGGACCACTTTGGCTGGAACTTCGTCTGGTGCCGTGAGCAAGCCAACCATGGCGGCACGCGCGGTTTGCACCGCTTCCGTCTGGTTGGCAAACTTGTCCATGGGGGAAAACAACGAGCAGCTTTGGTACTCGCCCAGTTCTTCTTCCTGCCCGCCCAAAAACGCAAAATCACCGGACGGAAAATGAACAAAACGGCGTTTGTTGACACCTACCGATATCCAGCCGTCTGTGCTTGCGGGCACCAGGGTCATGCTCATGCACCATGGTGTCACCACAATGCCCAGCCAGTGACCCTGCCAGCGCTGGAAATCAACAGCTTGCACAGACAGCGCTGGGTTGAGGATGGGCACGTCCAGCATGCTGGTTTGCTGGATACGAAAAAAGGCCGCCTCAACGGCGTCCTCTGGCGTGCTGGTGTGCACCCGCACCGTCATGTGGATGCACCTTGTGCATGACCCCAAAGGCGTGCGTCATCAGGCTGCGTCATCAGGTCTTGCATCAGTGCCAGGGATTCCCTGGCGCGTTCAGGATCGATGCGCTCAAAGGCAAATCCACCTGCCTGGATCAGCAGGTAATCACCGACCTGAATGTCCTCATTCATGAGCAACAAACTCACGGTACGTTGCTGCCCGAAACACTCGGTTACGGCGATACCGTCACCGACTTCAATGACGAGGGAGGGCGCTGCCAGACACATGGGGATACTTTCAGGCCGCCGCTGCGCTGGTCAGGGACTCCAGCACATAGCCGCGTTGGATCAATTCGTCTACAGCCTGGGCCATCAGTTGTGGAATGGTGGCAGCGATCGTGGGGGTCATTTCCATCCCCAGTTCCAGGGAGATGGGTTCTACGCCCAGCACCACAATTTCTTTCGGAATGGCATCCAGCAACTCCAGGCTGGCCAATACATCGGGTAAGCCAATCTGGTGCGGCGAAAGCTTGTCCCGGAAAAAGACCGGAATCTCGGTGCCGGCAATTTTGACCAGTGTGCCGGGTGCTGCCCCGGTTTTGACGACATCAATGACCAGTAAAAAATCGAGATTGGAGAGGTCTTCGATCATTTCCATGCCCGAGGTGCCGCCGTCAATCACCAGCACATTGGAAGGCATCCGGTAAGCCTGCTCAAGCGCTTCAACCGTGCGTACACCTGCTGCCTCGTCGGTCAGGATGGTGTTGCCGATACCCAAAACCACTGCGTTCATAATTCAAAGCCCGATCAATAAAAAGGGCCAGCATCATGCTGACCCTTGGATGGTAGCAAGACTGAATTTAGACTGCCTTGACCGAAAAGGCCGAGCCGGTCTGGGTGTCGGTCAGGTGGATGGCGCAGGCAATGCAGGGGTCAAACGAGTGGATGGTGCGCAGCACTTCCAAAGGCTTTTCTGCATCGGCGATCGGGGTGTCCACGAGCGAGGCTTCGTAGGGGCCGGGCTCGTCCTTGTCATTGCGCGGGCAGGCGTTCCAGGTGGAAGGCACCACGCACTGGTAGTTTTTGATTTTGCCGTTGTCAATGACCACCCAATGCGACAACGCACCACGTGGGGCTTCGTGGAAACCCACGCCCATGATTTCGTCTTTTGGAAACACTGGCTTGTTGAACGTGGTCAGGTCGCCTTTGCCCATGTTGGTGAGCAAGGCTGTCCACTGGTCAGTCAGCGTGTCCACATTGACGCAGCAAGTGATAGCACGCGCGGCATGGCGTCCGATGGTGGAGTGCATGGCATCCAGTCCGATCTTGGTCTTTGCCAAGGCCGATACGGTGTCGAGTGCCGCCGTGGCGTATTGGGTCGTGGGCTTGTGCCCTGCGGCCAAACCATTCAAAACACGCGCCAATGGTCCAACCTGTGCCACATTGCCGTAGAAGGTAGGCGACTTGAGCCAGGAGTATTTGGCGTCTTCTTTGAAATCGGTGTAATTCGGTGTTGTTTCGCCCTTGAACGGGTGCAGCGCTTTGGCATCGCTGTAGTTGTACCAAGAATGTTTGACAGACTCTTCCACACCTTTGCGCCAGTAGTCGTCATGGAAACTGCTGATGGCCTTGCGTTGGCTCAAATCGCCACCGGGGATGTAGCCACCGGGGTAGGCAAATTGCGTGCCTTTGGTGTCCAGCGGAATATCCGGTAATGACAGGTAGTTGGTAACCCCTTTGCCGATTTTTGTCCACTCTGGATAGAACGCACCGACCGCCGCCACATCAATGAGGTAGACATTTTTTACGAAATCAGCCAAGTCGTCGATGTAACCTTTGATGGCCATCAGGCGCTCGACCGTGAGCACGGCCTCGGAGTCGGTGGCCAGCGGGTTAGCGACACCTCCCACCGCCACATTTTGAATGTGTGGTGTTTTGGAGCCGAGTATGGACACAATTTTGTTGGCCTT
>CAIOAQ010000416.1 GCA_903856025.1 uncultured beta proteobacterium | reverse complement strand
CAGTCGCAGGCTTCGGTGCCACCCGCGCCAGACTGGATGTCCACAAAGCAGTTCAGTGGGTCGGCCGGGTTGTTGAACATGCGGCGGAATTCCAGCCCCTTGACGATCTCGTCGAGCTTGGCTGCGTCGGCCTCGATGGTGAGCATGCCCGCTTCGTCGTTGTCATCACGGCTCATCTCAAACAATTCAGTGTTGTCTGACAGGTCGCTTTGCAAGCTGTCAATGGTGACCACCACACCATCCAACGCCTTTTTCTCTTTGCCCAGCTCCTGGGCGCGCTTGGGGTCGTTCCAGACCGTCGGGTCTTCCAGCGATGCGTTGACGGTTCTCAGGCGTTCAAATTTGGCATCGTAGTCAAAGATACCCCCGTAATTCGAGGGTACGGGCGGTCAAATCGGCCAATTGATTGCCAATGGCGTTGATGCGTTCTGCTTCCATGATGCGGGTCCTGTGCGGTGAGTGTTCGGAATAACCCGCTATTTTCTCACGTCAGACTGAATCGATGAATCGCTCTATTAAATCAGCCACGGCTTGCGGTTGATCATGGTGCAGCATGTGACCGCAGTCGGGTACTTGCGAAATTTTGAAGTCGGCCACGACCTTGAGTCGCTCATGGTGTTGCGCCAAGGTGAACTTGCCCTTCCACCAAATCGCCATGCTGTCGTCAGATGCTTCCAGCATCAGGGTCGGGGCGGTGATGCAGCGGTAAATGGCCAGCATTTCGTCTTCCCGGTACAACTGCGCGGTGGTGACCTTGTGCGCTGCCTCGCCCAAAATGGACCATTGGCCGGGTTGAAGCTCGGCCGACCAGTGCCCAGCCAGCCAATGTGCCTTGTCCTTGGTCAGCCGCTTGTTGGTTTTCATCAGTCGGGCTGCGACATGTTCCAGCGTGGCATAGGTTTTGAGTTGCATGCCACCTTGGCCAAGTTGATTGACTTCGTTCATCCACTGGGCATATTTGCCCGCCGCCTGGTCGGGTTGGGTGGCGGGCATGCCAAAACCTTCCAGGTTGATGAGCTTGGCAATGCGTTCGGGTCGAATGCCTGCGTACATCATGGCCACGTTGCCGCCCATGCTGTGACCGACCAGGTTGACACGCTGGTCCGGGGCGTAGTGGTCGATCAGCGCGTCCAGATCGGCCAGGTAATCCGGGTACCAAAAACAGTCTGCGCCGCCGGACGGTGTCAGTCCAAAGCCGCGCCAGTCCGGGGCGATGATGTAGTGGTCTTCCTTGAGTGCGTCCACCACAAACTGGAAGCTGGCGGCCACGTCCATCCAGCCGTGCACCATCACCAGCGGTGTTTTTCCGGGTGCGGGGTGACCCCAGCGGCGTACGTGGTAGTTCAGGGTGCGAGTAGGGACAAACTCGCTGTTGGAAATGCGTTTGACTTGGTACATTCGGCCAATCATAAGGAAACACGCCCATGTCTGTCAGTCAAGCCAGTGACAAATTCGCCATGCATCCGGTCGGCGCGAACGCCTCAGCCTGGAATTTGCCGCCAAACTACGCGCATTTGCATGGCCACTTCAGGTGGCAAGTTCCTGAAACATTCAACATGGCGCAAGTGTGCTGCTCGCGTTGGGCGGCGTTGGCAGATACTTCAAAAAATGTAGCAATCTACGCATACAAGACGGGTGGTGAAGCCACTTTTTACTCTTACGCGCAATTGCAGAGCGACGCCAACCGCCTGGCCAATGTGTTGTCCGATATGGGCGTGCGCCGGGGTGACAGGGTGGCGGTCGTGCTGCCCCAGTGCTTTGAGACTGCGGTGGCTTACATGGCTATTCTGCAAATGGGGGCGGTGGCCATGCCACTGTCGCAACTTTTTGGCCCTGAAGCCCTGGAATTCAGATTGCAGGACAGCGAGGCGGTGGTCGCCATTGGCGACGCGCAAACCCTGCCCCAGCTTCAGTCGGTGCGTGCGCACTGTCCCAATGTACGCCAGCTCATTGGCGTGGGGCTTTCAGATGGCCAAGCCGGGTTGGCCAATGTGTCTTATACGCAGGCGCTCTCACAGGCCAGCGACCAGTTCAATCTGGTGGCTACCTGTGCGCATGATCCCGCCGTCCTGATCTACACCAGCGGCACCACGGGCAACCCCAAGGGCGCGCTGATCCCGCACCGTGCCCTGATCGGCAATTTAACCGGGTTTGTCTGCAGCCAGAACTGGTTTGGTTTTGATCCAGCCGCCACGCTTGATGCGGTGGCTGTGCTGAACCAATTGGCCAGCACGACGCTGCTACCGAAAGGCTCCCAGGCGGTGTTCTGGAGTCCGGCCGACTGGGCCTGGACCGGTGGCTTGATGGATGCGCTGCTACCCAGCCTGTTTTTTGGCCGACCCATTGTGGCGTTCAATGGACGATTCAGCCCGCAAACCGCGCTGGAGCTGATGCGCGACTGCGCCGTCACGCACACCTTTTTGTTTCCTACCGCACTCAAGGCCATGATGAAGGCCTACCCTTGCCATGGCGGCCAAACCGTGCAGCAGCAATTCAATTTGAGGCTTCAGGCCATCATGAGTGCCGGAGAAGCGGTGGGGGATGCTGTGTTTGACTATGGCCAGCGCCAGTTGGGCGTGACGGTGAACGAAATGTTTGGCCAGACCGAAATCAACTACATCGTGGGCAATTCGGCCGTGGTCTGGCCGCCCAAGCCGGGCAGCATGGGCCTGGGCTACCCCGGTCACCGTCTGGCGGTGGTGGACGACGCGGGCCATGAATGCGCGGTAGGTGAGGTGGGTGACGTGGCGCTCAACCGTTTTGACGTGCACGGCCAGCCCGACCCGATCTTTTTTCTGGGCTACTGGAAAAACGAGGCCGCCACCCAGGCCAAATTCACCGGCGACTGGTGCCGCACCGGTGACCTGGCCAGCCGGGACGCGGATGGCTACCTGTGGTACCAGGGCCGCAGCGACGACGTGTTCAAGTGCGCGGGCTACCGCATCGGCCCGGGGGAGATCGAGAACTGTCTGGTCAAGCATCCGGCGGTGGCCAACGTGGCTGTGGTGCCCAAGCCCGACGCGGAACGCGGTGCGGTGGTCAAGGCGTTTGTGGTGCTTGCACCTGAATTTGTAGCGGCTCGCGCTTTAGATACGAGGGCTAGAGGTCAATTTGATGCAGAACTTGTGGCGCAGCTGCAAGCCCACGTCAAGGGTAAACTGGCGCCTTACGAATACCCCAAAGAAATCGAATTTCTGGACGCACTGCCCATGACCACCACCGGCAAAGTGCAGCGCCGTGTGTTGCGGCTGCAAGAGGCGGCGCGTTTCGCGGCGTTGCCACGTGAATAACCTGTTTTTCAATCGACCTGCCTGTGACCTCACCTGTTGTTGATCATTTTTTCGGCCTGATCAGCCAGCGCCGCTCGGTGCGCGCCTATTTGCCCACCCCCGTGCCAGACGAGGTGCTGCGAAGCATTCTGGTGGCGGCGCGCCAGGCCCCCAGCGGGGCCAACTTGCAGCCGGGCGCGCTGATTGCCGTGCAGGGCCAGGCACGGGTCGAGCTGTCGCAGGCGCTGCTTGCCGCCTGCCGCGCTGGTGCGCAAGAGGGCGAGGATTACGCCTACTTTCCGCAACCTCTGTCCACGCTGCTGCACCGCCGCCAGGTGGCTGCGGCCCGGGCCTTGTACGGTTCGCTGGGCCTTGGGCGCGGGGACGCGGCTGGGCGGGCTCAGCAGTTTGAACGCAACCTGGTTTTTTTTGATGCGCCGGTGGCGTTGGTGGTCACCATCGACAGCGCCTTTGGCAGCGGGGGCTACATGGATTTGGGCATGGCGCTGTATGGGCTCATGCTGGCGGCGCAGTCGCATGGGCT
>CAIOAQ010000415.1 GCA_903856025.1 uncultured beta proteobacterium | reverse complement strand
GGCATGGCGTGGATGGCATTGGTGCACAAATTCAAAAGAGCTTGTTCCACTTGAGTGGCATCTGCCAATACAGCGGGGGCGGATTCATCGACGCTGGCCTTCAAGGTGACATGGGGCGGCAGGGTCACTTTGACCAAGCGAAGTGTTTCATGGACCACATCAGCCAGCTTCAGCGACTCACGGTGCGGCGGCTCGTTACGGCTGAAGGTCAAAATCTGTCGAACCAAGTCGCGTGCGCGCCGTCCGGCCTTGTTGATTTCACCCAGACTGGTGGACACCGCACTGTCTGTTTGGGCATCCATCTTGGCCAATTCAACATTGCCAAGAATGGCACTGATGATGTTGTTGAAATCGTGGGCAATGCCGCCCGCCATGGTGCCAATGGCCTGCATTTTTTGCGACTCTCGCAACTGCGATTCCAACGCTGTGCGATGTGCTTCCATTTTTTTCCGTGCGGTGAGGTCATGCACAAAAAAAGTCATGATGTCGCCGTCTGGATGCTTTTCAAATGACAGACTTACCTCTAACGGCAAGCTTTCGCCACGGCTGTTCAGGCCTGTCATTTCGCCGAGTTGGGCGTGGCTGGCAATGTCGACATAGGACAGCGCTTGCTGTGCGTCGGGTAAAAATTCGGTCAGATTGCGGCCAAGGGCCTGGTCCTTGGGACACTGAAAAAGCGTTGCGGCGGTCGGATTGAAGACGATGACACGGTGGTTTTGATCCACACACACGATGGCATCCAGCGACGAATCGATGATGGCCGCCAACCTGGTTTGGCTTTGCAGGAGCTGTTCATTGCGTTCCTGCAGGGCTTGGCTGCTGATCTGCAGGGCTTGGCGCTGTGCCAGCAAGGGGCCTTGGTCAATGACCGCACAGATGAAGATGGGGGTATCGTCATGGTTGTCGTCGATCCTGGAAATATGAAGGTCACCCGTGAACAGACCGTTAGAGCCGGCCAAAAACTCCAGTTCATCCAACTCGTAGGCACCTTGCTCTTCCGCCAATAAAAAACCCACCCGCAGGCGATCAATGCAGTCCTTGCTCACCAAGGGGAAGAGGTACGTAAGGGGTGGATCGCTCTCGCGTGGGCGAAACAAGTCCAACGCACGCCCGTTGGTTTCCAGAATCAATCCTGATTTTTCGACCACCATCAGTGCCAGCGGCACGTTGGAAAACAAGGTCACAAAGCGCTCAGACGCACCCTCCGCTGCGGCTTGGCTGAAGCGCAGTGCCTTGTTTTGAATCTCAAGCTCTGACTGGTATTGACGCAAATCTTCCACCAGTTTGGCGTTGGAAGATTTGTCAGATAAACCGGGTTGTTTGCGGCCAGGTTCACCGAGCCACTTGGTCGGCGTCCTGGCCTTCGACGGACTGTGTTGATGCCGCAATGGTTTCATTCAAAACCCAAGACGACTTACCAGGAATTTACTTTGCGGCGTTTTTGAGCTTGCCGCGCACAGGCACCACGGTGACCACCGTTGGGCGTACCGCATCTGCGGAGACCGGCTTGGGCGGTGAGGTGTCCTTTTTTGGTTTCTTGACCATTTTGTTAGCTTGTTGACCTTTTGCCATGTGACTCTCCAGGTTTGAATGTCGGACGAAGTGAGTGAGTGTCGTGAAGTATCGACGGTCTGATTATCGACGCGTCATGGGGTGCCGGGCGCATAGTCGCCAATTTTCAGTGGGCTGTGTGTGGCAATGTAGGTACGTAACACGGCAGCATCGACAAACCCGGTGTCGACAAAACTCGGATGGGCTGTCAAGTTGGGATACCCGTCGCCACCTGCGGCTTGAAAGTTGTTCAGCGCCAGGCGGTAGCTGGTGTGGGGTTGCACTGCCTGACCATGAATGCGCACGCTTGTGATGCGGCCAGCAAGCCAGTCCATTTGAACCCCCGCAAATTGCGGGAATGCACCTGAGCCAGCACTCATTCTGGTGACCACATCAAGATACTTCAACAATTCGTCGCCGTGTAAATCGACGGTGCACACGGTGTTGCCAAAGGGGTGAACTTTAAGAATGTCTTGATAGGTGATGGGACCGGCTGGAATGGTGTCACGTACCCCTCCGGCATTGATGACGGCCAGGTCGGCCCTGGTTTTTTCCATCATCGCACGGCCAATCAACACGCCCAGGTTGGTCGTACGGCTGCGAACTACCGCGCGGTCGCCTTCCAGTCGACCATCTACGTTGCCCACTTGGACGCTGAGCTTTTCCTGACCAAACTTTTGGTAGGGTGCCAGCATGGACAACATGACCGGGTCGGGCTCTATGGCTGCGGTGTAGGGCACCAGGGCTGTCTTGTCATCGGCTGTCGTGACGGACTTCTTCAAATTGACCGGTATGAGTGAATACTTGACCAGTTTGAACTCGCCCTGGCGGTACTCAAAGTCTGCACGGCCCACGTATTTGCCCCATTCATGCGCTTGCACGATCCATGTGCCGTTTTGCCGATCGGGCTGACAGGGGGTACCTGGCACATACGCGCGGTCCAGCACGTTTTCTGCTTTCATGCAGGCTGGGTTCATGGAATGTCCACCAACTACCATGTCAATACCGGGTACGGCACGTGCCATTTCCACGTCGCCGGGCGCTTGGGTGCCATGATTTCCGTTCTCATAGTGGCCCATGTGGGTGGCGGCGATCACCACGTCGACTTGGCGGCGCAGTTCTGGGACCACTTTTTGGGCTTCAACGATGGTGTTGCGGACCTCAATGTCTTTCATGTGGTCGGGGTGCACCATTTTTGGGGTGTCCTCGGTGGTGAGGCCCAGCACACCCACCTTCAAACCACCCAGGTCAAAGATTTTGTAAGGTGCGAACATGCGCTCGCCGCGCTCGTAGATGTTGGCGGACAGCATCGGAAACTGCGCCAGATCACGCTGCATTTTCAGCACCGGCAGGGGTTTGTCAAACTCGTGGTTTCCCACCGCCATGGCTTGGTAGCCCAGCAGGTTCATGCCTCTGAAATCGGGCACCGCATCTTGCAAGTCCGACTCAGGTACGCCTGTATTGACATCGCCCCCGTCCAACAGCAGGGTGTAACCACCGCTGGCCGCTACTTCGCGGCGGATTTGATCCACCACCGTTTTGCGTGCCGCCATGCCATATTCGCCGTTGCTGTTTTGCCAAAAGCGGCCGTGGTGGTCGTTGGTGTGCATCACCGTGAGCTTGTAGGTTTTGCTTTTGTCCAGGCTGTTTGACGGAGCCCATGCGCAGCCCGAGAGGTCTGCGATCACGACCAAGGCGATGGTGAGTTGCTTCAATTGCATGATGGAATGTACTGTCGGATGGCTGATGGCGATCAGGTGAACGGAAACATCAAGCGTACACACTTTTTCGCAGGTGTTGGAAATACCCGACACCACAGCCTATTTAGCGGTGCTACCTTCAGCGCACTTCAAATTTCTGAAAGACACACCATGCCTAAAACTCTGATTGAACCGTTTCGTATCAAAAGCATTGAACCCATCCGCATGACCACGCGCGAGGAACGTGTGCAGCTGCTGGATGCCGCCAAACTCAACGTCTTCAAGTTGCACGCCGAAGATGTCTTGATCGACTGGTTGACCGACTCTGGCACCGGTGCCATGTCCTCCAAACAATGGGGTGCCATCATGGAAGGTGACGAAAGCTACGCCGGGGCGCGCAGCTTTTACCGCCTTGAAGCGGTGATCCAGGACATCACTGGCATGAAATTTTTTGTGCCCACACACCAGGGCCGTGCCGCTGAAAAGGTGTTGTTCACCGCCGTTTGTAAAAAAGGCGACGTGGTGCCCAACAACTGCCACTTCGACACCACCCGCGCCAACCTGGAGTATTTGGGTATTGAGGCGCTGGATCTGGTGATACCTGAAGGGCTGCAGCCGTCCACCATCCACCCATTCAAAGGCAACATCGACCTGGAGCGGGTGGAAGCGCTTTTGAAAGAAAAGGGCGATCGCATTCCGTTTGGCATGATCACCGTCACCAACAACACCGGCGGCGGCCAACCCGTGTCCATGGCCAACATTCGTGCCTATGCCGCATTGCTTAAAAAATACGGCAAACCTTTCATCATGGACGTCTGCCGTTTTTCTGAAAATGCCATGTTCATCAAGATGCGTGAACCGGGCTACGAAAACACGCCGATTAAAACCATCGTGCAAGAGATGTTCGGTTATGCCGACGGTGCCACCATGAGCGCCAAGAAGGACGGCATGGTCAACATTGGCGGTTTCATCGTGTTGCGCAGCGAAGAGTGGATGGACGCTGTGCGCAACGTGCTGATCATGACCGAAGGCTTTCCCACCTACGGCGGCCTGGCCGGGCGTGACCTGGAAGCGCTGGCGGTGGGGCTGGACGAAGGCATGCAGGAAGATTACCTGCGTTACCGCCTGCGCACCGCTGAATACCTCGGTGAACGGCTGGAAGCGGCGGGCGTGAGCTTTGTCAAACCCACCGGCGGCCACGCCGTGTACATCGACGCACGCACCGTGCTGCCGGACATGCCGGTGGCCCATTACCCGGCTTGGGCGCTGTGCAACGCGCTGTACCTGGAAGGCGGCATTCGCGGGGTGGAGATCGGTTCCGTGATGTTTGGTAAACGCCTGGCGGATGGCACGGAAACCTATCACAGCATGGAACTGGTGCGCCTGGCTTTTCCACGGCGCATGTACACCCAAAGTCATTTTGATTACGCCGCAGAAGTCATCGCCGAAGTCAAGGAGAAGGCCGCCAGCATCCGTGGCGTCAAAATCACCAAACAGCCGCAGTTTTTGCGCCATTTCACCTGCGAATGCGCGTGGGTCTGAGTTTGACGAAGTTGTGAATGTTTTAGGTCTCTAGCCCTCGTTTAATATGCGCAATGTGCTACGGTTTGCATAGCGTTTTGCGCGTGTTCAGGGCGGGCTTGCGTTGGCATACGCCGGATGGGTCTGTGTGTGCCAGCCAACAGATGCAAGGTGGGCCAGGCCAGATACTTGCCGATATAGCTTGCTGGAGACCTACTTGCAACTTTTTTCTTCCCATCAACCCGTGTACTGATGCGCATCCTATGCATGGCATCTGTAAGTTGGCATCTTGAACCGTTCATTCCAGCGCTCATTCAATGCCATGGCGCGGTTGGCACTTCGTACCGGTACCAAGGCCATGAAGCTGGCCATGAGCTCCGCGAAAAAGCCGCGCAAGCCAAGCGTTGTTAAACCCACGTCGGCTCGACCTGTTACCGCAAAGCGTACTTTGACGGGAATTGCACCAGCTTCAACTGCAAAATCTGCAAGTAAGCTGGTACAGACGACGTCACCGCAGTGGACCACGGGCATGGCATCCGGTGCCAGTGGTATCCGGCGCTACCGGCTTTACACACCATCGGACTTGCGGCGTAGCGAGCGACTGCCGTTGGTGGTGATGCTGCATGGCTGTGCCCAGGACGCACAAGCGCTTGCAGCGAGTACCAAAATGAACCGCCTGGCGCAGGTCGAACGCTTCATGGTGCTTTATCCGGAACAGGACCGACTTTCCAATCTGCAAAACTGCTGGAACTGGTACGACACGCGCACCGGCCGTGCGCAGCGAGAAGCCGATTCAATAGCTTCTGCCGTTGAGCAGATCTGTCTGACGCAACCGGTGGACCCATTGCGAGTGACTTTGGTGGGTCTCTCGGCAGGGGCTGGTTTGGCGAGCTTGCTGGCAGTTCGCCAACCAGAGCGTTTTCAGACCGTGGTGATGCATTCCGGCGTTGCACCGGGCTTGGCGAGTTCCTCTGCCACGGCCTTGGGTGCGATGCGTGGACGCAGAGTGGCTGTGCCGCTCGCGCCACTCGCTGCTGGCTTGCATCTGCCCGCCCTTCTGGTCATTCAAGGCAGTGTCGACTCCATCGTGGCACCCAGCAACGGTGCCCAGGCTGCGCAACTGTGGGCAGATCGCGAGGGCGGGCATGCGGGGCGGCCTCGCATCGTGCAGCGTGGCAAACGCTACCCTGTCATGGTCACGGATTACCGCAACCGGGGCAGACTTGTGGCGACGCTTTGTTTGGTCAACGGATTGGGCCACGCCTGGAGTGGCGGTGCGCCGGGCTTACCTTACAGCGACCCCAAGGGCCCGGATGCCTCGCGCATGGCGTGGACTTTCATGCAAAAGCAATTCGCCAACCGCGTACCAGCTCAAAGCCGGTGATGCTCAGCGCCAGCCAAGCAGTGCCTGAGGTAAAACCAGCCGCCACGTCACTGGCGAAATGCACGCGCAGCACCACGCGGCTGATACCGACCGTTAACGCCAGCACCACCGCCGCGACCAGCACCGGCAAGTGCCACGCTTTTGGCAGCAAACGCAGGGCCAGGTAGGCCAACATGCCGTAGGCCACCACCGCGCCAGAACTGTGACCGCTTGGAAAGCTCAAACCCTGCACCAGCAGGGCACCTTCGGGGTCGAGGGGGCGAGCTCTGCCAATGAGCTGCTTGAGGCTCGGGTTCAGGATGGCGTTGCCTGCAATCGCCAGCACCCAAACCAGCGCCAAGCCAGACTGGCGCCGGGCCACCAGCACGAGCGTTCCCACCACGCACAACACCGTCAGTGTGGTGGGATCGCCCAAATGGGTCAGTGCGGCAGCCACCTGAACCGCCTGCGGTGCCAGGTGGGCGCGCAAGGCATCAGACATCGCCTGGTCAAACCGGATCAGCGGTGACCCCGGCGTGAGGGCGCTGGCCAGCCAAACGAAGACGAGCACACCTGCCAGCATCACGGCACTGCCAACGACGAAAGACCTCGGGATTGAACGCATGGGCTTATTCTGACGCATGTACCGGGTGGATTTCAGTCATGCCAGTGCACACAAAGGCTTGCGTTGCGGCGGTGTAGTCCCATTGCTCGATGATGCAGCATCCAGGTGCGGTGTCGCCGCCCCAACGCAACACGTTGACCGAATTTGCCGCACCGGCGCGGACCCGTCTGGACACGCAAGTGCCAGCCTGCACGGCCCACATGGGACGCGCCAAACCGGCCAGCGTCATCACGTAGGGCAGGTGAATGTGGCCGCCCAGCACCACATCGCAGCCAGCCGCAGCCCAGCTTTGCTGCGCCTTGGCGTGGCCGTGCAGCAGGTTGTGCTGCTCGGTGGCGCGCAGCACGGCAATCGGCTGGTGCACCACCACCACGCGCAGTTGACTGGGTTGGGCGGCGCGCAGCCGACTCGCTACGCGCTCGATCTGGTTGGATGACACCGTGCCGCCCTTGTGCCGATACCAGCGCGTGGTGTTGACGCACTGCACCAGCAGCTCGTGCGAGGTATGCGTGGGTTCCAGCACCTTGCCAAACGCCTCGCGATACCGGGCGTAGGGATGCAACACGCGCTGGACCAGGTCAAACAGGGGAATATCGTGGTTACCGGGAATGGCCAGCAGCGGCGCACCGAGCCGGTCGGTGAACGCCCGTGCTGCAGCGAACTGGCGGCGTGTTGCGCGCTGGGTAATGTCCCCTGAGAGCAGCAGAAGATCAGGTTGCAGCTGCTGCGCCAACGCCGCCAGCGCCTCTACCACCGGTGCCTGCTCGGTACCGAAATGGGGGTCGGAAAGCTGTAGCAGCACGCTCATGTGCTGGCTCCAGCATGGCCGGTTGCGCCGTCCCCGGTCATCGGCTTGATCAAATACAGTGGCGTGGCCGAGACCTTGAATTCGAGCGGTGCGCGCATCCAGTTCACTTCGCCGTCAAACGCCACCTTGACCCTCAACCCATCCCATCCCAGCCGTGGCCGCACGACCATGCGATGGAACTGAAAGCTCTCTACCGTGTCGGATTCGCCGAGCGTGCCAAACGACCCACGCAGCAGCAGCCAGAGCATGGCCAGCACGCCAATGGGCCGCAGCATCACCGCTGCCAGGCAACCCTGATCCAGCGCGCTGGCCTGCGCCAGGCCGACCTGCTCAAGCTGCAGGCGGTTGTTGCCAATGAAAAGGGTGGTTGTGCTGATGTCGCGGCTGTCGACGTCGCGCTCGATGCGCAGCTTCAGCAATCGGTGCACGCCCAGTAAGCTGACCAGAGCAGAACCAAACGCCACCAGCCTGCTGCGACCAAAGCGTGTCTTGAAAGCCTCGCGGTCCTGCAGCAACTCGGGGTAAAGGCCGAGGCTGGCGTTCACCAGAAACACGTGGTCATTGACCAGCCCCACCTGCACCGGCATCGGCTCACAGGTCAGCAGCGTCTGCAAAGCCTGCAGGGCATCGGCCGGAATGCCGTGCGTACGGGCAAAGTAGTTGAAGGTGCCCTGCGGCAGCACACCCAAGGCACAGCCCTGGGCATGGGCGGCTTGGGCCACGGCATTGATGGTGCCGTCACCGCCGACGGCCACCACCGCACTGCGCCGAACGAACGCCGTCACAGCGGCTTGCTGCGCAATGGTTGACAGTTGATCGGGGCGGGAGAACAACAGTTCACCCGGTCTGCCGCTGAGCCGCAGCGCGTCTTCGATGACCTGGCCGATCGTTGCGGGCTCGTGTTGCCCCGATGCGGCATTGATGACGAACTGCAGCGGCGCTGCCGGGTCAATAGGCGCTGGGTGTCGTGCCGTAGTAGCTGAGGATGCCATTTTCCCACACGGGGTCTGCCATATCCGGCCAGCTGTCCTTGTCAAACCCTGGGGCGTTTTCAAGGCGCTCCTTATCAATGTTCAGTGTAAAGCGTTGGTTCTCGGTATCGAGCTTCAGCGCCGCCCATGGCACGGCGAAAAGCTTTTCACCCATGCCCAGGAAGCCGCCGAAAGACAACACGGCGTAAGCGACCTTGCCAGTGCGCATGTCCAGCATGATTTCTTTGACGTCGCCCAGGTCTTCGTCTTGCAGGTTGTAAACCCCATCGCCAATCAGCGTGCTGGCCGACATGAATGCTGGGCCAGGTCCTTGAACGATCTCGGCAGTCTGCATGATGCCGGTGTCAGCAGTTTCGTAGTTCATGTGAATTTTCCTTTAGTGGTTGATGTAAATGAAACGTCGCACCAAGGTGTTGATGCACTATTTCGGAATAGGTGGCGGGCGCTATTTCATCTGCTCGTCAACGCATGCCAGCCCCAAAAAAGGGCGATCCGAAACTTGGCATGGGCAGTCTCCTTGGTTAACCGTCAACGCGACTTGCATTGCGACTCAGGTGCGATGGTAAAAAATCAGGCGTGACTGTTCAGTGCGCCTACGCACATACGGTTGTCATGCGGCTACCTTTGCAAATTGCTTGACCACAAAGGCCCAGATCATGCGCGACGAGTTTGGCATGTTTTAGGCCTCTAGCCCTCGTTTAACATGCACAATACGCTACGTTTTGTATAGCGTTTTACGCATGATCACGACAGACTTTCATCGGATGCCAGCGCCAACGCTTCTCCTGCTGCTGATCGCTTGTTGGATGAGGGGCGAAATCAAAAGGCCGATGAAGGGGGCGGCTTGTGGGGCTGTTGGGGTGGAAGAAGCGGTCATTCAAACAGCCCGTCCAGCCAATGAATCCAACGGGTTTGCCGTTAGGCAGTTGCCAATTCCAGGCGCGCTGTTTTGGCCGCAGGAGCGCGGGCCACCGTGAGCGGTGGACAAAGGGCTGGAATCAGCAGAGGGTTTCACGTCAGCGGCAAAGCTGGCGGGAGAATGGCTGCGCGTTGCGTTGGCAAAGTCCCGCTGGGATTTGAAAGCTGGACTGGCTGGTACCTATGCGGGGGTTTTTATCCATGCGCGAGGTGGCTGACTGAGGAATTTGGGTAACTGCCCCGCTATGATCTGATGCCATCAACGGGGGATAAGCTTTCAATCCCCAATTCGCCACCGTCCACGCAGGCGGTTCAGTCCAACATGGTTTATCAGCCGCGGGAGGTGTTCAAATCATCCACTCCAGCCAAGAAACTCGTCCGCGCGCTCTGCGGTCGAACCTACATACTGTTCTCAATGCCCAGCACTGTTCACACAGCTGCCAGCAAGAATCAGCTGGGGTTCACGGGAGATGGAATTCACGCAGGTGGGAACGCAACTGTAGGTGCAACAGCCAGGTTCAACGAGAACGGCTCACTCGATATCAGTGCCTACTACTATGTGAAAGGCGAAGTTGAACCACCGCTTCGAAGTCTCCTCGGTGAGGGACAAGTTTCAAGAGGCAACTATGCCCAATGGTTGGGTTCAGAAGTCATTCGCCTCTCCTATCCAGGAGTTGACGGGCAATGCACTCCAGTGGGCATCTCACGTGAGAACCTCATTCGTCGAATGGCAAACACATTCAATGCATCTCACCCAAGAGATCCTGATGTGTCCGAAAACATGGAACACGTTCTCGACCCAGCCATTCAGTTCATGATGAAGTACACGGTTGCGGGCCTGCCGGTCCCATACTTCATACTACTCAAGGCGGCGCAAGACATCATCGCAGTGGCGCCAAGGCTCATGCCTTCAAGGTAGTGCGGTGCGGTCTAACGAGTAAGGTTAGATCGTGCGAAGCCACGATCTGAACCGGTTGTTGGACGAGCCCGGCTGGCAGTTGGGCGCAGGGGGCCCCATTTTGATGGGTTGCTCGTGAAATTTCACCATTTGAAAACTATCGACTCGCCGTACCCGTGAATTGGGAACCCTTCAACGCCTTCTTAAATATTGTCTAATTCCACATTGTTTTGGTTACTAAAAATTCAGAACAAATAAATACCCCAACCGTTTTGGAAGAAAAGGCAATGCGCAGAAATATCGAAGCAAAAATAGTCAATCCGTTAATTGGCAATGACGTGCCGTTGCCAACCTACGCTACAGATGGTTCAGCGGCACTCGACCTTAGAGCCTGTATTTCAGAAGACAAAACCATTGAACCGGGGGGGCGCCTTTTGATACAGACGGGCATCGCTCTGAATATGAAGGATCCTGGAATGGTGGCAATAGTTGCGTCGCGATCTGGGCTATCGCTGAAGCATGGCGTGCGCGTGGCTCAAGGTGTTGGTGTCATTGATGCGGATTACAACGGAGAAATCGGGGTAATTCTTGCAAATGATGGAAAGGAGCCGTATATCGTCAGGCAGGGAGATCGGATCGCACAATTGATGTTTCAACCAGTCGTACAAGTTTCGCTTGGATTCGTTGACGAGTTTTCGTCGTCGACTGACCGTGGTGCAGGGGGATTCGGGCACAGTGGAATGGCTTAAACAACTGAACCGCAGCGATGTGCGGTTACGGCTCCACAGGTAAAACCTGGGCTAACTTATTGAAGCAAATCGCTGCCCGGAGCCATGCTGTGCACGGGGGTCACTTTGAAAAAACCAGTTCCTGCGCTGCCGCAGCCAATTTCTGCTTCGGTAGCGTCGCGAACGGCCCGTACTTGCAAGGTCAAATTTAGGGCAATACCCGCCAGAGGATGGTTGCCGTCGAGCACCACATGTTCGGGGTAAATATCGGTCACGGTGTAGAGCGTGTCCTGCGGCATGTTTGGGCTGCAACCTGCAGGCAAGGCAACACCTTCAAAGGTCATGCCTTCTTCCAGCTCTGGTGGGAAGACACCACGCGGTTCGAGAAAAATAAGCTGATCGTTGAAATCGCCAAATCCTTGCTCAGGTTCGATGTGCAAGTTGACGGTGGCCCCGGTTTGATGGCCCTCAAGTGCGGATTCAATCACGTCGAAGAGGTCATCACCCCCCACCAAAAATTCAACGGGTTCGTCAAGCACGTCCAAGACCTCACCTAAAGTGTCTTTGAGTGTCCAGGTTAGAGCAACCACGCATTGTTGAGTAATTTCCATACGAGAATTGTCGCAGACAGAAAGCTGATGCCTTCAATATATGAAAATTGTTCAAACGCAGCGTTGTTTGGACGCTAGTTGTTTATAAGGAAACCTGGTTTATGAAGCAAATGGTGCCGTAATTTTTTGCGCGATTGATTCTCCGATGTCTTTGATTGTCGTCAGGTAGGTGGTGGCTTTGCAGCCTTGAATGGCAACTTTCAATGGCAAATAGGATCAAAATGGTGCATCTGCACAACAATCTCGGTCAGTGGTGCGATAGGTATTAGGGTTTTCACTATAATAGTCGGCTAAGCAAACTTGTAAACCCTTGTCTGCTTGGTCTTTGTGGTTGACCACAAAGACAATTTCCGGAAATTGTCTTTTTTTCATAACAGGTATTTCAAATGAACAAATCTCTCGCTCTGATCGCTGTGATCGCCGCTGCTGTGGCTCTGTCTGCTTGCGGCAAAAAAGAAGAAGCTGCTCCTGCTGCACCAGCACCTGTGGCTGCTCCTGCTCCTGCTGCCTCTGAAGCTCCTGCTGCTGCTCCCGCTGCTGCTGCTTCTGAAGCTGTTGCACCTGCTGCTGCTGCTTCCAAGTAATCAGCGCATCTGAGCTGCTCAAAAAGCCACCTTCGGGTGGCTTTTTTTTGGGCAAATAGACTCGAATTTAAGTGGCTATTTAAAGGCAGCTTGGGACAAGTTGAAGTCGGCATAATCAAGCGAGGTTTTTACATAACAACATCCGAGGTGACAACCCATGCTGACAGCCCTGATCATAGTGTTTGTGCTGGTATACGCCGCCATTGCGTTGGAGCACCCGATCAAGATCAATAAAAGTGCCTCGGCATTGATGGGGGCAGGTTGGCTTTGGACGATTTATGCCATGGCCAGCGGCGACGCTCACGCGGTCAGCGAACAACTGGGTGAGTCGCTCATGAGCACCGCGCAAATTGTGTTTTTTCTGATGGGTGCGATGACCATTGTCGAAGTGGTTGATGCGCACAACGGTTTTGAAGTCATTACCTTGCGTATCAGCACCAAAAAGCTTTCCACGTTGATGTGGATGGTGGGCTTTGTCACTTTTTTCCTGAGCTCCATTCTGGACAACCTGACCACGACCATTGTGATGATTTCACTGATGAAAAAGCTCCTTGGTCAGCGCGACGACCGTTTGTTTTTTGCGGGCATCATTGTCATTGCCGCAAATGCTGGTGGCGCTTGGACACCCATTGGGGACGTGACCACCACCATGCTATGGATTGGCGGGCAAGTCACTGCATTGAACATCATGAAGGGGTTGTTCATTCCGTCCATGATCAACTTGCTGGTGCCCTTGGCTGTGACCAGCTACATTTTGGGCCCTCGGCCGGTGGTAGGTGTCGAAAGTGCCGATGCAGGCAAACAAACCCAGACCACCAAATTTGAGCAAAACCTGATGTTTGTTCTTGGCCTGGGCATTCTGGTGGGCGTGCCCTTGTTTAAAACCGTCACCAATTTACCCCCCTTTATGGGTATTTTGTTCGGTTTGGGTGTTTTGTGGATGATTGGTGACTTGATTCACCGGCACAAGGATGACGACGAACGTGCGTCACTGACGCTGGTGCATGCACTGACGAAAATCGATATGAGCTCCATCGTGTTCTTCATCGGTATTTTGCTGGCGGTGGCCACGCTGGAACACACACATATTTTGTCCGGTTTGGCGCAATCATTGGATCAATACGTCGGTCGAATCGACGTGATTGTCATGTTGATTGGTCTGGTCAGCGCGGTGGTGGACAACGTGCCGCTGGTGGCCGCTTCCATGGGTATGTATGACTTGGCCAAGTACCCCGCCGACAGTTTTCTTTGGGAATTCATTGCTTATTGCGCTGGAACTGGCGGCTCCATTCTGATCATTGGCTCGGCGTCCGGTGTGGCTGCCATGGGCATGGAGAAAATTGATTTTTTCTGGTACACCAAACGCATTAGTTTGCTGGCGCTGATTGGCTATCTGGGCGGTGCCTTCTTCTACATCGTTGAACACCATATTTTCGGGTGAAATACGATGGAGCACGCATGACAAAACCTGCTATCTTGGTGACTCGCGCTGTCTTTCCGGAGGTGCTGGCGCACTTGCGGCAGTATTTTGAGGTGACGGACAATCAGGATGATGTGGTTTGGACACCCGCTGAGCTGATTGCGCAGCTTCAGAGCAAGCAGGGTGCGTTCACCACAGGTACCCAGCGCATTGATGCTGCTTTGTTGGCGGCCTGTCCGGGCTTGAAAATTTGCGCCAACATGACCGTCGGATTTAATAATTTTGATGTCGCTGCCATGACTGCAGTCGGTGTTAAAGCGACCAACGCGCCGGACGTGTTGACTGAAACCACCGCCGACTTCGGCTTTGCGCTGCTCCTGGCCACCGCTCGCCGCATGGCAGAGAGTGAACATTTTTTGCGTGCGGGCTTATGGAAAAACTGGCGATACGACTTGCTCGCTGGCTCGGAAGTGCATGGCAGCACCTTGGGCATTTTGGGTATGGGGCGCATTGGCCAGGCGATTGCCAGGCGTGGTGCACACGGTTTTGGTATGAAAGTGATTTATAACAACCGCTCGCGTCTGGATGCAGCCACCGAGGCCACTTGTGGTGCGAGCTATGTGTCAAAGGCTGAGTTGCTGCAGCAAGCGGACCATTTGATTCTGGTGTTGCCCTATTCGCCCGAGTCGCACCACGCCATAGGCGCGCTGGAATTGGCGCAAATGAAACCCACTGCGACGTTGATCAATATTGCGCGTGGCGGCATTGTGGACGATGCTGCCTTGGCCGTGGCGCTGAAAAACCACGTGATCGCCGCTGCCGGGTTGGATGTGTATGAAGGCGAACCCGATGTGCGCCCTGATTTACTTACCGTAGCCAACGTGGTGCTGACCCCGCACATTGCCAGTGCAACCTTGCCCACCCGCAGGGCCATGGCGCAGTTGGCGGCGGACAACCTGGTGGGTTTTCTGCTGCATGGTAAAGCGCTGACTCCTTTGAATTAATAAAATTATTGATAGCTACAAACCCTTATTTTACGAGGGCTAGAGGCCGATTATTATTGCAACTATTAAAGCTGGATTCGGCATTTTCTTAGGCCATTTTGAACCACAATAGAGGCCAAGGAGACTTGATACGTGAACGATGCTGTACTTTGGTTGGTGGTTTTTTTTGGTGGTGCGAACATTCTGTTGTTGTTGGCGTTGTGGTGGCACAGTCGTGGAAACGGTGCACAAAATGAGGATCAAGTTGCGCAGCAAGCGCTGGTTCAGGCCCGTATATTGACCCAGCAGCAGGAGTTGACGCAACTGGTAAAAGCCAGTTCGGATCGACTCGAACGCGAGCTGCGCCGTGAAGTGCAGGACGCTTCACGCGAGGGGCGCCAGGAATTGGCCCACAACATGGTGACCTTTCAGCAAACCCTGGTGCAGCAAAGTTTTGAGGGCACCCGGACCCAAAATGCGCAAATTGACGCTTTTGGGCAGCAACTGGCCTTATTGCAAAAAACCTTGCATGACACCCTCACCAGCCAACTCTCGGGCGTGAGCGAGTCCAATGCCAGACGCATGAGCGAGATTCGCGAAACGCTGGAGAAACAATTGGCGCAGCTGCAGACCAGCAACGCTGCCAAGCTCGACGAAATGCGTGCGACGGTGGACGAAAAGCTGCAAAGTACTTTGCAGCAACGCCTGGGTGAAAGCTTCAAGCAAGTGGCCGACCGGTTGGAGCAGGTGCACAAAGGCTTGGGTGAAATGCAAACGTTGGCGCAAGGTGTGGGCGACCTCAAACACCTGCTCACCAACGTCAAAACCAGGGGAATTTTTGGTGAAGCACAGCTCGCCAGCTTACTGGAACAAGTTTTTGTGCCCGACCAATACGCCGCCCAGATTGCCACCCGGCCAGGCAGCAAAAACGTGGTGGACTTTGCGATCAAGTTGCCGGGTAAATCAGATTCTGGTGAACCACTTTGGCTGCCGATTGATGCCAAGTTTCCCAACGAAGATTACGAGCGTTTGCTTGATGCGCAAGGCCGCGCCGATGCGCTGGCTGCCGAATTGGCGGGTAAGGCACTTGAGCAGCGTATTCGCCTTGAAGCCAAATCGATTGCAGACAAATATGTGGAACCGCCCTACACCACAGACTTCGCGATTTTGTTCCTGCCCACCGAAGGTTTGTACGCCGAAGTGCTGCGCCGACCGGGCCTGATGGAAGCCCTGCAGCGCGACCATCGGGTGACGCTGGCGGGGCCGACCACCTTGCTGGCGATGCTGAGTTCCTTGCAAATGGGTTTCAGAACCTTGGCGCTAGAAAAGCGTTCCAGCGAAGTCTGGCAGGTGCTTGGCGCGGTCAAGACCGAGTTCGGCAAGTTCGGTGATGTGCTGGCCAAGGTCAAGGCACAGACCGAGACGGTGCTTAAAACCATTGATGGCGCGCAAACCCGCAGCCGCGCCATGGGCCGCGTGCTGAGAACTGTAGAGGCCTTACCCGAGAGCCAAAGCGCCGCCTTGATCGCCATCGATCAGACGCTTCAGGTGGATGGACAGGACGACAGTGCCGACGCATGAGTGTTGCGCAAGCACCTAGCCTGGACAACCCCGCGCTTGCACGGTTGATTGGCGGTCACATCTGCCTGCACGCCTGCATGGCTGGGACACGCTTGGCGGCACCCTTGCTGGCTTTGCGCGAAGGCTACAGCACCGCGGCGGTGGGCGCGTTGTTGGCATTGTTTGCAATCACGCAGGTGTTTCTGGCGCTGCCTGCTGGTCGGTACGTGGACCGCCATGGCTATCTTAAGCCGGTGCGCTACTGCCTCATGGCCAGTGTCATTGGCGTCGTGTTTGCGGCGTTGTGGCCGGTATTTGGTGTGATGTGCGCAACCGCATTGCTGACCGGTGGTGCAGTGGGTGTCGGGGCGATCAGCCTGCAGAGGCACGTCGGGCGGTGCGCCAGAGATGCGGTGGAGCGCAAACGTTTTTTCAGTTGGTTGTCGATTGGCCCGGCACTGTCCAATTTCATCGGGCCGCTGGTGGCGGGGGTGTTGATCGATACCGGTGGTTTTCGTCTGGCATTTGCGGTGTTGGCGCTGTTGCCTGGACTTGCCTGGCTGCTGGTGCGAACCACAAGGGAATTGGCGCCAGTAGTTATTGACAACTCAGCCGGTACGCAGCGCGCATGGGACTTGTTGCTTGAGCCCCAAATGCGCCGTCTGCTGCTGGTGAACTGGCTGATGTCGTCGTGCTGGGACGTGCATACCTTTGTGGTGCCAGTGTTGGGACACGAGCGCGGCTTAAGCGCCTCGGCGATAGGGATGATTCTGGGCGGCTTTGCCCTGGCGGCGACCAGTATCCGCGTGGCTTTGCCCTGGCTTGCATCCAATCTGCCGGAGCGGCTGGTGATCACCGTGGCCATGTTGGCTACAGCTTGTTTTTTTGCGCTCTACCCGTCCATGCAGACGGCATGGGGCATGGGCTTGTGTTCGGCATGCTTGGGGGTGTCCCTGGGCTCTGTGCAACCGATGCTCATGAGCACCTTGCATCAGATCACACCGGAGGCGCGCCACGGTGAGGCGCTGGGCTTGCGACTGATGCTGATCAACGCCTCCAGCGTGACCATGCCCATGCTGTTTGGTGCGGCTGGTGCGGTCGCCGGTGTGAGTGTGGTGTTCTGGGCGGTGGGTGCAGCCGTGGGCTTGGGGGCACGTCAGGCCTGGGGGTTGCAGCCGGTTGATTTTCACAACAGATAAAACTTGGCGATCACGTCCCATGCATCCTGCGGGTCATCCACGTAGTGCAGCAGGTCAATGTCTTCAGGCGAAATCACACCTTCTTCAACCATGGCGTCGATGTTGATCAGGCGCTTCCAATAGTCGCTACCAAACAACACGATGGGCACCGGTTGCGATTTTTTGGTCTGCACCAGCGTGATGACTTCGAACAATTCATCCAGTGTGCCAAAACCGCCGGGAAACGCCACCAAGGCCTTGGCGCGCATCATGAAGTGCATTTTGCGCAACGCAAAATAATGAAACTTGAAACTCAAGGAAGGCGTGACATAGGGGTTGGCGTTTTGTTCATGGGGCAGGGCAATGTTCAGTCCCACGGTGGGTGCTCCCAATTCTTGCGCACCCCGGTTGGCGGCTTCCATGATGCCGGGACCACCGCCGGTGCAAATGAACAGCCGCTTATCAGGGGGTTGCTGGGCACTGTGCGCGGCCACCAGACGGGCAAACAAACGGGCCTGGTCGTAATGCCGGGCGTTGCGCACCTGGCGCTGTGCGTTTGCGATGGCTTGTGGAGTACCCACTTGCTCGGCATCATCCAGCATCGCCTGTGCGGCTTCAGGTGAACAAAAACGGGCGCTGCCAAACACCACCACGGTGTGGTCGATGCCCTGCATTGACTGACCGAGATCTGGCTTGAGCATTTCAAGCTGGATGCGCATGCCACGGGTTTCACGGCGGAGCAAAAATTCAGGGTCAGCAAACGCCAGACGGTGTGCGTTGGGGTGCAGCACGGTCTCGTCGGCCGGGTATTTGAGGACATCGGCCCACGCATCGGCCATGCGTTGTTCGATCAAGAGGTTGGGTAGTGTTTGAGTGTTTTCCATGGCGAGCGATTGTGAGCCAAAAAAAAGGCTTCACGGGGAAGCCTTCGGTCCGTTCGGGCTGAGCAGCCCGAGGTTTAAACGCGTTTGCGGTATTCGCCGGTGCGCGTGTCGATTTCAACTTTGTCACCTTGCGCGACAAAAATTGGCACGCCGATATCAAATCCGGTTGCAATTTTGGCTGGTTTTAACACTTTGCCAGAGGTGTCACCCTTCACAGCAGGTTCGGTCCAGGTGATTTCACGCACCACGCTGGTGGGCAATTCCACAGAAATGGCCTTGCCGTCGTAGAACACCACTTCAACGGCCATGCCGTCTTCGAGGTAGTTGAGCGAGTCACCCATGTTTTCAGCTTCAACTTCGTACTGGTTGAATTCCTCGTCCATGCAGACGTACATGGGGTCGGCAAAGTACGAATAAGTGCAGTCTTTTTTGTCCAGAATGACCTGGTCCATTTTGTCGTCAGCGCGGAAAACGACTTCAGTGCCAAAGTTGGCGATCAGGCTTTTGAGTTTCATACGCACGGTGGAAGTGCCGCGGCCACCGCGTTGGTATTCGGTCCGCAGGACGACCATGGGGTCTTTGCCGTGCATGATGACGTTGCCGGCGCGAATTTCTTGAGCGAGTTTCATAAGAGAGAGTGCAGAGAATAGGCCGCGCATCTGGCGGCGAGGGCGGCCAAAGCTTCAGTTAACTCAAGCTTACGCCGCAAAGCCCGGTATTTTAATGGTTTTTTGAGCAAAATTGAAGCAGCTGCGTGCCCAAGTCTTCTTGCTGGAGCAGTCGGACTCTGGCCTGATCAACGCAAGTCTGCCAGTCCAATGGTGAAAATTCCTGTGAATGGGGTTGTTGCTGCAGCGCAGTCAATCCATTCCACCGCTGGTGAAATTGGCGCAAGCTGGCGGGGGCGTTCAGCCAGTCCAAAAATGCAGAGAGTTTGGGCCCGTGAGCGCCGTCGTCTTGAGGATAAATTTGCCACACCAGCGGTTTGCCAGCCCACAGCGCACGCGCCAGCGAGTCTTCGCCTCGGACAAAATTGACATCGCTTGCCCAAAGTAAATGGTCAAAGTCCTGCTGGGAAAGGCGTGGAAGGTGAAAAAATGAGAGCGGTACACCCTTATTCCACGAGGGCTTCAAGCTCATTTTTCTTGAAACCTCAGCTTGAACGGCAGCACTGGCCCGCCCTGGAGTCACCAGCAAACAGGTCGCTTGTTCATCCTCTGACAAGGCATCCAGCAAATCACTCAGGCCAGCCGGTTCATAACAAAACAGCGACACCAGACGTTCACCTTGCCAGTTCAACCCTTGGTGCTGGAGCCAGATTTTTCGGTCAAAGTGGGCCTGGCGTTCCAGTAGATCCGGCTCGCGCAGCAGGCCGCCGGTGCCTGCGGTAAAACCAGGATAGAAAAAATGCTTGGTCAACCCCTTGCCGGGGCCGCTCATCACCGGTGAAGGCAGGCCATGGCACCGCTGCACAAACCCCTCGGCACTCAGGTATTCCAGGTTGATCCACAGGCATTTTATGCCTCTATCCCTTATGGAATGTGCGTATTCCGCTATGAATTCAGGATCAATATCGCAACCAAAAGCCTCCACCAGCATATCGCCCGGGGTGATGCCGCCGAGCCCAAGTGGGGTGGTCCACGGCCGGACTTCCACACCGGGCATGCCACTGGGCGCTATCCAGTTCAGTGCCGTGGCATCGTCCACCCACAGGCGCACGGTTTGGCCGTGCTGTGCCAGGTTACAGCTCAAGCGCCAGGAAACGCCGATGTCGCCGAAGTTGTCGATCACACGGCAAAAAATATCCCAGCGCAAATTGGGGAATGTGGTTTCAGGGTGCATGGCAGGATTGTCCACAATACGCACCTATGTCTGAATCTGAACCAATTGCATCGACTTCTGCCAAACCAGGCAGTGAACCCGTGGCGATTTACAACGAGCAGGTGCTGAGCGATGTGGCCAGTTTGCCGGCCCTGCCGGGGGTGTACCGTTATTTTGATGCCCAGGGCAATGTGCTGTACGTGGGCAAAGCCATCAATCTGAAAAGGCGGGTGTCGAGCTATTTCACCAAAAACCATGGTGGCACCCGCATTGGTCACATGGTTAGCAAAATCGCGCGGCTGGAAACCACGGTGGTGCGTTCGGAGGCAGAGGCGCTGCTGCTTGAAAACAACCTGATCAAGACCCTGAACCCGAAGTACAACATCCTGTTTCGGGACGACAAGAGCTACCCCTATTTGAAGATCAGCGCGGCGGCACCGCTGCCGGCTGATTCAAATAGGATAGCGGCTAATCCTTTATTGACGGGGAGTACAGGTAAAAACGATCAACAAGTAGTTTGTTCCAAGGTCAATGGGGAATGGTTCCCCCGCGTGTCGTACTACCGGGGGGCCGTAGAGAAAAAGCACCATTACTTTGGTCCCTACCCCAGCGCGTGGGCCGTGAAAGAAGCGATTTTGCTGATGCAAAAAGTTTTCCGGTTGCGCACCTGCGAAGACTCGGTGTTTGCCAATCGGACGCGACCGTGTCTGCTGTACCAGATCAAGCGCTGTTCCGGGCCGTGCGTAGGTCATATTTCGGCCACGGACTACGCGCAGGATCTGGCTGATACCGAACGATTTTTGAATGGCGACGCGCGCGAGGTGATGGCCGAACTGGAAGCCCGCATGATGGCGCACGCCGACAAGCTTGAGTTTGAGCAGGCCGCCGAGTTGCGCAATCAAGTGGCCGCGCTCTCGAACGTGTTGCACCAGCAGTCGGTGGACAACGTGTCTGACCGGGATGTGGACATTTTGGCGGTGAAAGTGCAGGGCGGTCGTGCCTGTGTGAACCTGGCCATGGTGCGTGGTGGTCGGCATTTGGGTGACCGGCCGTATTTTCCGGTGCATGTGGAAGACGCAGCCGATCTGGATGATGCGGATGGTGCTGAGGTGGTGCGTAGTGTCGAGATGCAGGTGCTCGATGCCTTCATCGCCCAGCATTATTTGAACGTGCCCGCACCACCGTCGCTGGTGGTCAGTGTGCCGGTGGACAAGGGGCTGCTCGTGGCGCTTTCCGAACAAACCGGTGTGAAGGTGGGTGCGGTGCACAACCCGCGAGAGCAGCGCCGCGTCTGGCTGGAAATGGCGCAAACCAATGCGGGGCTGCAGTTGGCGCGCCTTCTGGCTGAAGAGGGGTCGCAGCAGGCGCGTACCCGCGCGTTGGTGGATGCGCTGGATTTGGCGCTGGACAACCTGGATGAGCTGCGGGTGGAGTGTTTTGACATCTCACATACCTCGGGTGAAGTTACTCAGGCTTCGTGTGTGGTGTTTCATCACCACAAAATGCAAAGTGCCGAGTACCGCCGCTTCAAGATCAATGACATCACGCCAGGTGACGATTACGCTGCCATGCGCCAGGTGTTATTGCGTCGCTATGGCAAATTGGCAGAGACATTGCAGGAGGCCAAGCGCTCCGGTGAATTGCCAACGGGCACGGGACGCTTGCCGGACCTGGTGCTGGTGGACGGCGGCAAAGGGCAAGTGTCGATGGCGCGAGAGGTGTTTGAGCAGCTCGGCCTGGACTTGTCATTGATCGTGGGTGTGGAAAAAGGCGAAGGCAGGCGCATTGGCCTGGAAGAGCTGGTGTTTGCCGATGGTCGTGAAAAAGTCTATCTGGGCAAAGATTCTGCGGCCTTGATGCTGGTGGCGCAGATTCGGGATGAGGCGCACCGCTTCGCCATCACTGGCATGCGCGCGGCGCGTGCCAAGGTGCGCATGGACGGTGGAAAGCTTGAAGAAATTCCGGGTATCGGTCCCAAACGGCGTGCCCGTTTGTTGCAGCGTTTTGGCGGTGTTCGCGGCGTGGCCTTGGCGTCCGAGGCAGACATTGCACAGGTTGAAGGAATTTCGCACGATTTGGCGCAGGATATTTACCGCGCACTGCATTGATGCGGCTATTTTTCAAATCGACCATGCCACAATTGGCGCATGTTCTTGACCATCCCCACCATCATGACTTGGGCTCGCATTGTGGCGATTCCCTTGATTTTGGGCGTGTTTTATTTGCCGATTGAACCCGGTACGCGCAATTTGATTGCGACGGTGATGTTCGTGGCATTTGCGGCCACCGACTGGCTTGATGGCTATCTGGCACGTCGGCTCAATCAAGTGTCTGCGTTTGGTGCATTTCTGGATCCCGTGGCCGACAAATTTTTGGTATGCGCTTGCGTGTTGGTGCTGGTCCATCTGGGGCGGGCCGACGTGTTTGTGGCGTTGATCATCATTGGCCGCGAAATTGCCATTTCCGCCTTGCGTGAATGGATGGCTCAGATTGGCGCGGCGAAAAGTGTGGCCGTGCACATGATCGGCAAACTCAAGACCACCGCACAAATGGTTGCCATTCCGTTCTTGTTGTTTGACGGCATGTTGTTCGGTGTGATCAACACCCATGTGTGGGGTGTTTGGCTGATCTGGATTGCCGCTGTCATGACGGTGTGGTCCATGGTGTATTACCTGCAAAAAGCCTTGCCTGAGATCAGGTCACGCGTCAAGTGACGGTGTCTATCGATCGGCCCTTGATTCGGGCCATGCCCGCTGTGTTTGTACTGATCTGGAGCACCGGCTTCATCGTTGCGCGTTATGGCATGCCCCATGCGCCGCCGTTCAAGTTTTTGGTGATGCGCTACGCCTTGTCGATCTCCTGCTTTCTGATTTGGATTTTGTTGTCGCGGGTCAAGTGGCCAAGCCAGCGCATGCAATGGTTGCACTTGGCCGCCACAGGTGTTTTCATGCATGCGTTTTATCTCGGTGGTGTGTGGGCGGCAGTCAAACTGGGTATGGGTTCAGGCCTGTCTTCCTTGATAGTGGGCTTGCAGCCGGTGTTAACGGCCATTTGGCTGGCGGCAACAGGCAGCAGAATCGTGCCACGCCAGTGGGTCGGTTTGGTGCTCGGCTTTATTGGCTTGGTGATGGTGGTGTCGCGCAAGTTTGGCAGTGGTGGCGAAGCCAATCTCCTCAACATGTCCCTTGCGATTGGTGCTTTGCTGAGCATCACCATCGGCACCTTGTATCAAAAACGCTTTGTCACGCCGTGTGATGTGCGCACGGCGAATACCGTTCAACTGCTCGCTGCGTTGTTGGTGACATTGCCTTTAGCAGCAAGTGAGCTTGAGGCGATTGAATGGCACGCTGAACTGGTGGGTGCGATTGCGTGGTCCGTGTTGGCGCTGACGCTGGGAGGAAGTTCATTGCTGTATTTGTTGATTCAAAAGGGCGCTGCAGCTTCGGTTGCCAGCTTGATGTATTTGGTGCCGCCTGTGACGGCCTTTATCGCGTGGATACTGTTCGGGGAAGTCATCACGCTCACCACGATTTTTGGGACGTTGTTGACTGCGTCAGGGGTGGCTTTGGTGGTGTGGCAG
>CAIOAQ010000414.1 GCA_903856025.1 uncultured beta proteobacterium | reverse complement strand
CCCTACCACACGGCCGGTTTTGCCGCGAGCCAGTTCTGGTACATCCGGGTTTTTCTTCTGCGGCATGATGGAACTGCCGGTAGTGAACCGGTCGGCGATCTTGATAAAGCCAAAGTTCTGGCTCATCCATAGCACCAGCTCTTCGCTCATGCGGCTGATGTGCAACATGCACAGCGAGGCTGCGGCGGTGAATTCGATGGCGAAGTCGCGGTCGCTGACCGCGTCCAGCGAGTTTTGGCACACCTGCGGCACGCCCTGTGCATCGACCATACCCAAGGTGCGGGCCACGCGTTCGCGGTCCAGCGGGTAGCTGGTGCCCGCCAACGCAGCCGCACCCAGCGGCAAGCGGTTCACTCGGGCGCGCACCTCGTCCATGCGCTGGGCATCGCGGCTGAACATTTCCACGTAGGCCAGCATGTGGTGGCCAAAACTCACCGGCTGCGCCACTTGCAGGTGGGTAAAACCGGGCAGGATCACCTCCACGTGTTTGTCTGCCACTTCAAGCAGCGACTTTTGCAGGTCCACCAGCAGTGCACTGATCAGGTCAATTTCATCGCGCAGCCACAAGCGCACGTCGGTGGCGACTTGGTCGTTGCGGGAGCGTCCGGTGTGCAGGCGTTTGCCGGCATCACCAATCAGCTGGGTCAGACGGGCTTCGATGTTCAGGTGCACGTCTTCCAGATCCAGCTTCCAGTCAAACGCGCCGGATTCGATTTCTTGCGTGATTTGGGCCATGCCGCGCTGGATGTCGGCCAGGTCTTGCGCGGCGATGATGCCTTGCGCGGTCAACATGTCAGCATGCGCCAAAGAGCCAGCAATATCGGCTTGCCACATGCGCTTGTCAAAAAACACGCTGGAGGTGTAGCGTTTGACCAGGTCACTCATGGGCTCGGAGAACAGCGCCGACCAGGCTTGGGACTTTTTGTCGAATTGGTTTTGGCTCATCGCAGCTACAGGTTAGGAATGGGCGAAGTGCCCGAGAATCATCAATAATGACCAAAGTTGCAAGACTGGACAAGCTTCAGACAGATGAATAGATGAATGAAAGATAGCCAAATTTTATCGGTCTTCCAGGACACCGCGTTTCAGCCTGGTGCTGCGCCTGTTTCACCACCGGTGACGCTGGTGTTTGATGCCTGCCAGGTGGGGGTGGTGATGCGTGCGGTGCTGTTTGTGGAGGCCGCAGTTGCCGTGGCGGCGATGTTTGGCGCGGCATCTGCGCTGGACTGGTTGATGCGCCTGGCCTTGATCACCGGCGGTGCCTTGCCAGCCACCTTGTTGTGGTTGTTGCTGGCGTGCAGCCTGAAAAAAGTATTGGCGCAGTTCCAACCGCTCTGGCAGCAGGCTGCAGGTGTGGCTTTGGGTGTGGTGGCAAGTCTTTATGGCTGTGCCGTGTTGGCCGGGGTGGGGGTGCTGGAGAACGCGCCCTGGTGGGGCAGCGCGGGTGCCGGGGCTTTGTTGTCTGCGGTGTTGGTGGCTGCGCTGGTGTGGCGTGCCAAAGGGCGCACCCCCGCAGCAACGGCGGCGCGTCTGGCGGAATTGCAGGCCCGCATTCGCCCCCATTTCTTGTTCAACACGCTCAACAGCGCCATTGCGCTGGTGCGCGCCGAGCCACGCAAGGCCGAGCGTCTGCTGGAGGACCTCAGCGACTTGTTCCGTTACGCGTTGATGGAGCAGGGCGAGTCGGTGACGCTGGCTGATGAAATTGGCTTGGCCAAGCAGTATTTGGCCATTGAACAGATCCGGTTTGGCGAGCGGGTTCGGGTGGAATGGGACATCGACGACAGCGCCAGTGCGGCACGCCTGCCGCCTTTGTTGTTGCAGCCTTTGGTTGAAAACGCCGTCAAGCACGGCGTGGAACCCAGTGACAGCGGCGCAGACATCAAGATCAGCGCGCAGCGCCGGGGGTCGCGTGTGGTGGTGAAGGTGACCAACACCATGCCCGCCCCCAACAGCGAGCGCGGCAGCGGCCTGGCGCTGGACAACGTGCGTGAACGCTTGAGTTTGCTGCATGACGTGCAGGCCCAATTCAGCTGCGGGATGAAAGACGGCTTGTTTCAAGTCCGAATCGAGTTGCCCGCATGAAGACCGCAGGGGGCTTGCCATGACTGTCAACGTGTTGGTGGTAGACGACGAGAGCCTGGCGCGTACACGCCTGTGCAGCTTGCTGTCGGATTGCACCCAGCCCGACGCACACGTCGTGGGGCAAGCGGGCAACGCGGTGCAGGCGGTTGAATTTTTGCAACACCACGAAGTGGACGTGGTCTTGTTGGACATCCACATGCCTGGCATGGACGGCCTGAGTCTGGTTCAAACCTTGCGCACCTTGCCCAATCCGCCTGCGGTGGTGTTCATCACGGCTTACGCAGAGCATGCGGTACAGGCGTTTGAGCTTGAAGCGGCGGACTACCTGACCAAGCCGGTGCGGCTGGAGCGGCTCCAAACGGCACTACAAAAAATAGAGCGACTACCCAAGGTAAATCGGGGGGTGGCGCTTGATTCATCTGAAGAAGTCCTGGTGATCCAGGAGCGCGGTCGCACCGAACGGCTGCCGGTGAAGCAGGTGATTTATCTCAAGGCCGAGCTGAAATACGTCACGGTTCGCACTGCGCAGCGCAGCTACATCCTGGAAGGCGCGCTGGCGGAGCTGGAGAGTCGTTACCCCAGTCGTTTTATCCGCATCCACCGCAACGCGCTGGTGGCCAGGCGCAGCGTGCGTGCCCTGAAAAAACACCAAGACCCCGAAGAGGGCGACGGCTGGGCCGTGCGTCTGGACGGCATTGACGAAGTGCTGTTTGTGTCACGCCGACAGCTGGCCGGCGTTCGTGCACTGATCAGCGGCTAGAACCGACGCTCAGCGTCGCCATTTGCTGCAATAAACGTAGCTACATACGCCCATTTCGCGAGGGGTTGGGCGTTGTTTTATATGGGTATTCTGGCATCTGATAACAGCGGTCTCGCGCGGCTTTATGCGCGAGGTTCGCTCGATTGATGGGTTG
>CAIOAQ010000413.1 GCA_903856025.1 uncultured beta proteobacterium | reverse complement strand
GCTTCGGCTGCCCCCACGCTTGCCACTTCGCCAGCCCCCACACTTGTCTCATTGGACGAATAAGTTTCGTCGAAATAGGCCAGCAATCGCACGCGCCGGCAATCAGTGGCCTCAGCCAGACCCAAAAGCGCTTCCAACTTGTTGCGCAGGCCTTGTTTGAACTCTTCGGCAGCCGGGCTTTCGTCAATCATGCGGCGCTGGTTCACCACGTCTTGCAGGCCGTAGCACATCCACGCATCCGCCGCCTGGCCGTCACGCCCTGCGCGCCCGGTTTCCTGGTAGTAGCCCTCGATGTTTTTTGGCATGTCCAGGTGCGCCACAAAACGGACATCCGGCTTGTCAATGCCCATGCCAAAGGCAATGGTGGCGACCATCACGACCCCCTCGGTCCGCAAAAACTGGTCCTGATTCGCCTGACGAACCTTGGCATCCAACCCCGCGTGGTACGGCAATGCCGCAATGCCTTCGTCGCACAGCAGGTTGGCAATGTCCTCCACCCGCTTGCGCGACTGGCAATACACAATGCCTGCGTCACCCATGTGCTCGTTGCGGATGAAGCGCAGCAACTGTTGGGTGGCATCGCGCTTTTCCACAATGGTGTAACGGATGTTGGGGCGGTCAAAACTGCTGATGAACAGGCGCGCATCCTGCAATTGCAGGCGTTCAATGATGTCGGCGCGGGTCAGCGCGTCGGCGGTGGCGGTGAGCGCAATGCGCGGCACACTGCCATAACGCTCGTGCAGCACCGTCAAGGCGCGGTATTCGGGGCGGAAGTCATGGCCCCACTGGCTCACGCAATGTGCCTCGTCAATGGCAAACAGGCTCAGCAGCCCGCGTTCCTGCAGGGAGTCGAGTTGCGCCAGAAAGCGAGGCGTGTTGACGCGTTCGGGGGCGGCATACAACAGGGTGATGCCCCCTTGCACCAGCCGACGCTCGGTATCGGACGTTTCCTGCATGGAGAGCGTTGAGTTCAAGAACGCGGCGCTCACACCGGCTTCATGCAGCGCGCCGACCTGGTCGTGCATCAACGCGATCAGTGGCGAGATCACCACCGTGATGCCCTGCCCAGCCTGCTGGCGGGCGATGGCCGGAATCTGGTAACACAGGCTTTTGCCGCCGCCCGTGGGCATCAACACCAGCGCGTCGCCCCCGGCGGTGACGTGCTCAATGATGTCGTGCTGCGGCCCGCGAAAGCTGGCGTACCCAAAAACCGTTTGAAGAATGGATTCGATAGACAAATTGTTTACTACTGATTTAATAGCTGTTTAAGCAGCATTCACAAGGGCTACAAGCAAGAAATTCATATGGATTTATATGCTGGGCCCGTAAGGCGTGGCGCAGCGCCGCCATTGTCCCACTGGGCGCGCCATCACCCGCACCGACAGATTTCGTCGTTTATGACACAAGTGACCCAACAAACCATGCCATCGGCTCATACGTCGCCGCCAACGCATCGCTGGCGCGAGAACCTAACAACAGCCTAGAAGGTTTCCCAGTCGCCGTCGTTGCTGCCGGTGGCCTGAGCGGTCATTTTGGCTGCGGGTGCCGCCAGCGGAGCCGCAGCCGCTGGTTTTGGTGCCGCCGATTTCTGTGCGGTAGGGCCTCGTGCTGCAGCTCCTTTGGGTATTCCCACCGCACGCCGATCTACCCCCTTGAACGGCGTGGCCTTTGGCGGATGGGCTCGCACCGCAGCCGTAGGCATGGCCACATGGGTCACGTCACCCACGCCAAGCGTAAAAACAGCCACGGTTTGCACCAATTCTTGGGCTTGAGATTTGAGGCTGCTGGCTGCCGCAGCCATTTCTTCAACCAGCGCTGCGTTTTGCTGGGTGGTCTGATCCATTTGGGCCACCGCTTCGCCGACCTGGCTGACGCCCAAACTTTGTTCGTTGCTGGCACTGCTGATTTCACCCATGATGTCGGTCACACGCCGGATGGAGGTGACCACCTCTTCCATGGTCGAGCCCGCTTGATCAACCAACACCGTGCCCTGCTCCACGCGCTCCACACTGGCGTTGATCAAGCCCTTGATCTCTTTCGCGGCTTCGGCGCTGCGCCCAGCCAGGGAGCGAACCTCTGAGGCCACCACCGCAAAACCACGCCCCTGTTCGCCCGCGCGCGCTGCCTCCACCGCGGCATTCAGGGCCAGTATGTTGGTCTGAAAGGCAATGCCATCGATCACACTGATGATGTCTGCAATTTTGCGCGAGGCCTCGTTGATGCCGCGCATGGTGTCCACCACCTGAGCCACCACCTCGCCGCCTTTGATGGCCACGGTGGAGGCGCTCATGGCCAGTTGGTTGGCCTGACGCGCGTTGTCAGCGTTGTGCTTGACCTGAGAGCTCAGCTCTTCCATGGAAGCGGCCGTTTCTTCCAGGGCGCTGGCCTGCTGTTCTGTTCTGGCGCTCAGGTCGTTGTTGCCCTGCGCGATTTCGGCGCTGGCCGTAGACACACTCTCTGAGCCCTGCCGGACATTGCCCACAATGCGGGCCAGATTGGTCTGCATGGTTTGCAACGCCAGCAACAGTTGTGCCGCCTCATCCTGGCCAGTGGCCTCCACCTGGGTAGACAAGTCCCCATCGGCGATGGCTTGGGCAGACGCAACGGCTTTTCTGATGGGCATGGTGATCGAACGCGTTGAAATAAACGCCAGCAAAAACCCCACCGCGACGGCGATGGCTGCGCCCACCGCCAATATCCATTGCCCCATCTTTCCAACGGCTTCCGTCTCTTGCTGGCTGGCAGACAAGGTGTCTTCTGTTCGTTTGGAAAAGTTGGCGAGTGATTTCAGGTAGCCATCCACCACAGGCTGCAAATCGCGGTCAATCGCAGCGGCGATGTCCTCACCCGCCTTCTTCTTTTTCAGCAGTTCCGCGCGCGCGTTGCGATAACTCTCCCGGCTTTTCGCAACCTCTGCCATCAAATTTTTCCCAACTTCATCGACGATGACTGTCTCAAGCTTCTTTTAAATTTCAGAAATATCCTTGGTGGTGGCATCCATGTCCTTCTGAAAAGTGTCAATAAAGACAGGGTCCGATGACCGCAGCGAAGCCAATGCCCGGACCCAGTTCATGCGGATGTTGGCCTCCCATTGGTGGGCCAACGTGCTGCGCTCCACTTGGGTCGTTGCAAATTCCTTGCTTGCAGCATCCAAGTTGCCAAGCCGCAGCACCCCCACAACCGCAATGAACACCGTGATCAACAAGATCAAGCCAAAGGCAAAACCCAAGCGAGCACCAATTTTCAAATTGTTCATGGGACGGTCCTTAATGAGTCGGCAAAGATTATTGCACCAGTTTAGTGAATCCAGGTCGTTTGGCGTGTTGGCGAGTCCCAGCCCAATCACCGACAAGTGGGGTCCGAGAAAATGGACGTCGCCACCTCCTGAAACCGCGCGCTTAAAAACCACCAATTGACTCTCTTTTTTATAGCTATCTTCTGCTTATTTATGAGGGTTATAGACCGAAATAACTCGAAGTCAAGTGAGTCAAGCCGCAGCGCGCGCGCTGTGCAAGCTTGACCCCGTCGAATGCACATTCGTCCATGGGCTTCCTACAATAGGCGGCATGAAGAACATCACCTACACCCGCGGCCAGGCGCTGCCTGAGATTCTGGAACACCGCATTCTGGTACTTGACGGCGCCATGGGCACCATGATCCAGCGCTTCAAACTGAACGAATCGCAATACCGGGGCGAGCGGTTCAAGGACTTTCACAAGGACATCAAGGGCAACAATGAGCTGCTGAGCCTGACGCGCCCGGATGTCATCAGCGACATCCACGAGCGCTACCTGGCCGCCGGTGCCGACATGATTGAGACCAACACCTTTGGCGCGACGCGCGTCGCCCAGGCGGACTACGACATGGCCGATCTGGCGTTTGAGATGAATCTGGCCTCCGCCAAATTGGCCCGCGCGGCCTGCGACAAATATTCCACCCCCACCAAGCCACGGTTTGCACTTGGTGCCTTGGGTCCTACGCCAAAAACCGCCAGTATCAGCCCCGATGTGAACGACCCCGGTGCGCGCAACGTGACGTTCGAAGAATTGCGATCGTCCTATTACGAACAGGTGGACGCGCTGGTTCAGGGCGGGGTAGACGCGCTGCTGGTCGAAACCATTTTTGACACCCTCAACGCCAAAGCTGCGCTGTTTGCCATTGACGAGTTTTTTGAAGCCAGCGGCGAGCGGCTCCCCATCATCATCAGCGGCACGGTCACCGATGCATCTGGCCGCATTTTGAGTGGTCAAACCGTCACCGCGTTCTGGCACAGCGTGCGCCACGCCCGGCCACTGGCCATCGGGCTGAATTGCGCCCTGGGTGCCACGCTGATGCGCCCCTACATTCAGGAACTGGCCAAAGCGGCACCCGACACGTTCATCAGTTGCTACCCCAACGCGGGCCTGCCCAACCCAATGAGCGACACAGGATTTGACGAAACCCCGGCAGACACCAGCCGGTTGATCGGAGAATTTGCGCGCGAGGGACTGGTCAATATCGTCGGGGGCTGTTGCGGCACCACGCCTGAGCACATCGGCGCGATCCATGACAAGGTAGCCCCGCTGCCGGGTCGGGTACTGCAACCGTCGGCTTTCTACAAAGAAGCGGCTTGACGACCTGCATTTGCCGGTACCATCCACTCAGGTTGAATCAGCAAGCCTCCAAAGCCGCGTCAGACGTTTTTGGCTGCCACAGTAGGTGATTGAAATGCGTGTAAAAGCCGTGAAATTTGCAAATTGCTTGCGCATAGGGACAGCATCCCTCGTCTATTTTGCGGCGCAACGAGTTGTTCGTTTTGTTGCGCTGGGGCTGCTGTTCGCGCTGGGCGGTGTGACCAATGCCCACGCCGCCGGCTACACGGCCAGTATCACCACGGCTTATCCCCAGTTGCCCATCAACGTCAGCGCCACCCAGGTGAACTGGGTCGCCAGTACCAATTCATGCAATACGCCGTCGCGCTATAACCTGTGTGACGATGGTGTGTCGGACATCATGCCCATCGGTTTTTCCTTCACTTTTGCGGGCACCACCTATAACAACTGGAGCATGTCCACCAACGGCGTGATCTTCTTTGAGACCGCTAGCTCTGGCAACAGCACCGGCAACACCACCTACACCCCGCAGAACCTGCCGACCACCGTGCTTGGCAACCCCGTCAAGCCAGCACTCATGCCGTTCTGGGCCGATTTGCAGAAGAATGCCAGCGCAAAAAACGTTCTCGCCAACAACGATCCATCCCAGCCTTCCGATGCCAGTTTCTACCAATATGAGGTTCAGACCGTTTCGGGGGTGAAAGTACTGGTAGTGAAACTCAAGAACGTGAATTACTGGAACTCAGGCGGCGTGTATGTGAACTTGCAGATGCAGCTTTGGGCAACAGGGCAGATTGTTTATTCCTACGGAAACATGGCAGTGATGGCAAGCAATCCGAATCTGCGCATCGGCCTGCAGTACCCTGGGGGGGGGTGCAACACCTTGGCCAACAACCAGTCTGCGTCGCTAAGCAGCCAGTCGTATGTGTACCTGTGGGATCCCGCCGCTGCAAGCTGCCCGGCATTGCCCACGGTGAACCACTTCGAGATTCGCGAAGACGGCGTGGCCACTTTATGCGCCGAACCCGTCACCGTGCTGGCCTGCGCGGTAGCCACATCGCCGTGCCCTGCGGCCAGCATCATGAGCACGCAGATCATCAATGCGGCGGTGACCGTGACCGGCACCGGCACCCTTGGCACCCCCAACATCAACCCGGTGAGTTTCAATATCCAGCCGTCGACCCCCCTGCAGACGGTCAATCTCACCTGGGCCGCGCCCAGTGCGGGCACCGCCACCCTGGGCATCCAAACAGCGATGGCGGCGACGACTTCGGCACCAGTTTGCACCAATGCAGCGGGCACAAGCAAGTTTGCCAACTGCAACATAACGGTGTCCAATTCGGCCTGCATTGCGCCACCGCACCACTACGAAGTCCAGGGGCCGGCCAGCGGCAGTACCTGTGCCAACAACACCTTTACCATCAAGGCATGGGCCGACGCTGCGCAAACAACAGCCTATACCGCCGCATTGGCATCCGGCACGCTTACCCAAACCGGAAACCCCGCGTCCATCCCCAGCCTGGGGGCATTCACCATCCCGTCAGGCAGCAGCACGGTCAACATCACACCCATCACGTTTCCGGCCGTGGGCACGACCACGTTCAGTACCACGGCCACGCCCGCGCTGGCGGGCAGCACGACCTGCAATTTTGGCGGCTCCACGTCCTGTGCGTTTGTCGCCAGCAGTGCCACCTGCGTGGCCGATTTCAATTGTGTTGAAACGACGGCCAATGCAGCCGTTGCGGCAGATTCGGATCCCTCCACCGGGCTTCTTTACACCAAGCTGGCCGGCACACCAATGAACTTTGACGTGGTGGCGCGTCTGGCTAGTGGCGCGGTGTTGTCCACTTACGCGTCAGATGCCGATAAAACCGTGACCTTGGAACTGGTAGACAGCACGACCGCTGCCGCTTGCGCGTCTTACCCCAACATCACCACCCCCACTGCGACATCGCAGAGTGTGTCGTTCCTAAAAACAAGCCAGACGACAGATTTGGGGCGAAAGACCGCCAGCTTTACCGTGCCCAATGCGTATATGAACGTACGATGCCGTGCGACTGACAACAATGGGGTGAAGGGCTGCTCGACCGACAATTTTGCAATTCGCCCCCCAGCGCTTACGCTCAACACCACGGCAACTGCGCTCCCCCCGCCTGCCGCCGCTGCGGCAGCCAACATGCCCACAGTGGTGGCGGGCGCGAACTTCACGCTTTACCCCAAAAATGCGGCCAATCAAGGCACCAACTACACCGGCACGCTGACCCAGGATGCCACCAAATTGACCGCCCAGATCACTACCCAGGTGGCGACCCAAGCTAATGGCGGCACTGTGGGTACGCTGACACCGGCAACTTTGGCGGCCAATCCGCTCGTTGTGCCCAACAACAACGCCACTTACAGCGAAGTCGGGTACTTGTACTTGGCTGCTGGTGCGTATTACGACAACGCAGTCTCTGCCTTCACGGCGGTGGATGTCCGTGCCACCCCACTGTCGTCTGACTGCATTGTGGGTAGCTTTTCTGACACCTTGTCGAGTGGTAAATACGGCTGCAACATCGGCACAGCCCCTGCCTCGCTCGGGCGGTTTATTCCAGATCACTTCGCGACGGCTGTCACGGCGAACGCCGGTGTGCCCATGGCGTGCCCAACAGGGCAAGCGTGCCCCATCACCTTCAACGGGCTTGTTTATTCGGGGCAGCCTTACACCCTCACCGTTCAAGCCATGAACGGCTTGGCAATTCCCGCGGTTACGCAGAATTACATGAATCTTTTTGCCAAAGCGGTCACATTGGGGGCGTTTAACGCCGGTGCAACCGCCAACCAACCCGGTGGAGCCACCGCCAACCCCGGTGGCGGTGCGCTGACCACGACCAACATTGCAGCGGGTACAGCAACATTTACCCAAGCCGTTCCCGCGTTTTCAAATGGCGGACTTGTTGTTCCAGTTGCAAACGGAACTGCAGTTGGCGCAACCCCCGGCCTTGCAGAAATCTACACACTGCCCGTCGCGTTGACTGCGCCCCAGCAGATCTACATCCGGGCAACCGATACAGAAAACATCACCTCGTTGTTAGCCGCGGCTGCCAACTCAATTGAGGGCGGTGTTTTGGTGGCGCAAGGCCGCATCAACGTGCCCAACCTGATCGGCTCCGAAAAACTCGGCTTGTGTGTGCCAGCAGCCGTGCAGTACTACACCGGTTCGAGTTGGACGACGAGTCTGACTGATTCGGCCACCACTTTCGGCACCAACCTGACCACGGATACCCCTGTTGGCAACGTGTTTCTGGCCAGTGGCACCGCCTTGATCACCAGTGGCACCACCCCGGTAGGCTGCCCGGCACCTGCTTCTGGCACCGTGGCCAGTGGTGTGCGAAGATTTCGCGTAGCCAGTAGCGGCGTTACGGGTAGCTCGGTGGTACGGATCAATTCACCCGCGTACTTGCCCAGCACCAGTGGCACGCTTTTCTGGGGTGCCTACAAAAGCCCAGTGATCGACATCCGAGAGACGTTTCGGTAATTCCGTTACCCTGGCGACTAATAATAAAAAACAACCCTATCCCCCGTACAATATACGTAATGCGCTACCATTTGCATAGCTAAAAAGACGAACTAATCGGCGTCCACATGAACCAACCCCTGCGTCACCGAGGTTTCACCTTGATCGAACTGGTCATGGTCATCGTGCTCGTGGGTGTGCTGGCAGTGTTTGCAGCGCCGCGCTTTGCCGACAACAGCGACTTTGATGCCATGGGCTACGCGCACCGGCTTGAAGGCCTGATTCGCTATGCACAAAAAACCGCCATCGCCCAGCGCCAGTTGGTGCGGGTGGATATTTCCAACACCCCCAACGCGGCTGACCCCACGCTGACCTGGGCTGCGCCCAATGTGGCAGGCTGTACGGCGGCGCTGGTAGCTGGTGCCATGACGCTGCCATCTGTTGGCAAGCGTCCGACCTCCGCCGTGTCCGTTATCCCGACCCCGGCAGGCACCACCAGTTTTTGTTTTGATCCACTGGGGCGACCCTATGCCAACGGCGGGTTGGTGCCATTGGCGCAACTCACCTTGAATGTGAACAACGCCAGTGGGCAAGTGGTACGCACTTTTGTAGTCGAAGCCGCCACAGGGTACATCCATGAGTAGGAACCTCACAATGGCAAAACGCTGCGAGCGCGGCTTCACGCTGATCGAAATCATCATCTTCATCGTGATCGTCGGGTTTGGCGTGACGGGCATTTTGTCGGTGATGAACATGGTGACCATGCACAGCGCAGACCCGATGGTGCGCAAGCAGGCATCCGCCATGGCCGAGTCGGTGCTGGAAGAAATTTTGCTCAAAAGCTATTGCAACCCGGCGACGGTGGATGCCACCACCTCACCCCCGACCTGTGGTGCTGCGTCAAGTAACACCCTGAGGTTGAATTTTGACAATGTAGATGACTACAGCGGCAAGACACAGGCGGTCTTTCTGGACTGGCCTGCAGCACTGTCCGGCTACACCATGACCATCAGCGTAGGGGCCGCCACCGCGGTGTCTGGGCAAACCATGAAAAAAATCACGGTCACCGTCACCCGTGGCAACGAGAGTGTGGCCGTGGTGGGCTACCGTGCCAATTTTTAAGTGAACCGCAGCATGCCCACCCCATCCAGTTTGAATACCCGGCGCGGCTCACACTTACGGCGCGAAGCAGGTTTTACGCTCATCGAAATGGTGATGGTGATTGTTTTAATGGGCGTGATCGGCTCCATGGTGGCGGTGTTCATGAAAACGCCCATTGATGGCTACTTTGACAGCGTCCGGCGTGCGGCCATGGCGGACGAGGCCGACACCACGCTGCGCCGTATGGCACGCGAGATTCGGGGGGCCTTGCCCAACAGCCTGCGCCAGACCGACACCTCATGCATCGAGTTCATACCAGTCAAGGTCACGGGGCGATATCGGGCGGAGAGTGCAGCCGTGGGCGGGCTACCGCTGACTTTTCCGGGAGTTGGCAACTTCGACATGCTGGGTCGCAATTCGACCTTGTCCACCGAGCAACAAATCGCCCTCAGTGATTTGGTGGTGATCCACAACCTGGGCTCAGCAGGCGGCAGCGATGCGTATTCCACCACGGCCGGGACAAGAAACTGGGGAACGGTGACGGCTGGCGGCACTTTGCAGGAAAACAACACGGGGGCCGACATCGCTGCACCGACAAACAACTCCGCGGTTGCATTAAAAAACCAAGAAACCCGAATTCCGATGACCTGGACGAGCGCGCCTCCGTTGGCATCCGGGTCGAACCGGTTTTTTGTGGTGCCGAGTGGCGAACAGATGGTGGCATTTTTATGCTCGGGCACCTCACCCAATATCACGCTGCAACGAGTTGGCTACACCTCACTTCAAAACCCTGCGGCACAGTGTAAAACCGCTGGCCTCACGGCGGGGACCGCGACAGCAACCACCCTGGCGACCGGGGTGAGCGCCTGCACTTTTGATTATGTGGCTGCTGATTTGCAGCGAAACGGTCTGGTCAGAATCAACCTGAGCCTCACCCAGTCCAACGAAACCGTGACCCTGTACCAAGAGGCTCACGTCAACAACTCCCCGTGAAACCTGCCATGAAACCTGTTGTCACAAGCCTGTCATCGGCACGCAAGCGGTGCAGTGGCTTTGCCATGCCCACGGCGATTTTTTTGGTGGTCATCCTGGCGGGGCTGGGTAGCTTCATGATGAATTTTTCGACCAACGCCAACATCACCTCGATGCAAGACGTGCAGGGCACGCGCGTGTACTGGGCAGCGCGCTCCGGCGTGCAGTGGGCGGTGTCGAGCATTTTGTATGCGGGCAACTGCACTGGTTCGCCGACAAGCCTAAGCGACCCTACCCTGACTGGTTTTGCCCTGAACATCAATTGCACCTCAGATGCGCATGATGAAAATGGTGTGACACGAACCATTTGGCACGTTACCGCAAAGGCGAATAGCACCGGTGCAGCAGGAAGCTTGGGCTATGTTGAACGCCAACTCAGTGCCACTGTGGAGAGATAGCCCCATCCAGTAAGCGAATTGACCGTGCCCATCAACCATGCCACTGGCGGGCGCGCATCTTCGGCATCTTCAAGCCTACGCTGATCTGCCGCCACGATGTCCTAGACACTTCTTGGTAGTATTATTTCCCAGTGTTCAAGTCAGCCTTTCTTTCTATCATGACTTAAGTGAGGCGGTTGTTGGTACTCTGCGAAGCCATTGAGCTCACGTGCGTCAAACCAAGGAATCCCGATGAAACTCAGTCTGAAGCTCCCTCTGGCATTTGCAATCGCGCTGTTCCTTCTTTTTGCCGCTGGGATGTTTGGCATCTATCGGCTCAATTCCGCAGTCACATCCTTCCAGATTGACGTGCTGCACCATGTATCCGGGCATAAAAAAGGCGCGGAAATCTCGGCTCACTTTGCCACCGCCATTCAGGAGTGGAAGAACGTACTGCTGCGGGGCAAGGACCCCAAAGACATGGAAAAGTATTGGAACGCCCATGTCAAGGAGATGGACGAAGTCGCCAAGCTCGTAGGGGACATAGACAAACTGGTGGACGACAAATCCCCCATTCAGGCGCACGTTGACAAACTTGCGGCCGAGTTGAAGAACGCGCAGGAAGGGTACAAACAGGCCTTTGAGGCTTATAAGGCCGCTGGCAATGATTTTGCTGCTGGAGATTCTGCAGCCAAAGGCAAGGATCGCGCTGCTGCAGAGTCGCTTCTAAAGTTGAGAGAAGAATTGTCGGTGGCAGAAAATAACGCCACCGATGAAGCCATCGCAGAAGCTGCATCTGCCACGCGGATATCCTTGCTCATCATGATTTTGGTCACTGCCGCATCCTTGGCCGGTGCCATTTGGATCACTCGCCGAATCGTCAAACCCTTATCTGAAGCCGTCGAGCTCGCCGGCAGGGTGGCACACGGCGATCTGACCACCCCCATACACGCCACCGGAACTGACGAAGTCGGGGTCTTGTTGGCTTCATTGCAATCCATGCAAAACAACCTTGCCGCACTCGTCGTCAATGTTCGTCGGGGTTCTGAGGGCGTTGCCACGGCCAGCTCAGAAATTGCGCAAGGCAACCACGATCTGAGCTCACGCACAGAGCAGCAAGCCAGCGCATTAGAGGAAACCTCGGCCAGCATGGAAGAACTCAACTCTACCGTGCAGCACAATGCGGACAACGCACGGCAAGCCAGCCAACTGGCAGTCAATGCGAGCTCAGTGGCGGTACAAGGTGGACAAGTCGTTGCACAAGTGGTGGACACCATGCGTGGCATCAACGAGGCTTCACGCAAAATTGCAGACATCATCAGTGTGATCGATGGTATTGCATTTCAAACCAATATTCTTGCCTTGAACGCCGCTGTTGAGGCTGCACGCGCCGGAGAACAGGGGCGTGGCTTTGCGGTGGTGGCATCGGAGGTTCGATCTCTGGCGGGGCGCAGTGCCGAAGCCGCCAAAGAAATCAAAGCACTCATCAACACCAGCGTAGAACGTGTGGAGTTGGGCACCACTTTGGTGGACCAGGCTGGAAGCACCATGGAAGAGGTGGTTAATTCCATCAAACGCGTCACCGACATCGTCGGCGAGATCAGCAGCGCCAGCGCAGAGCAGGCCAGCGGTGTCGCGCAGGTTGAAGAAGCCGTCACCCACATGGACCAAGCCACCCAGCAAAACGCGGCTTTGGTCGAGCAGATGGCCGCCGCCGCCAGCAGTCTGAAAAATCAGGCCGATGACTTGGTCCATCTGGTGGATGAGTTCAAGGTGACGGACTCCCACTCGAGCCCCTCAAGTCGCAGCCCCCACTTCAACGTACCAGTGGCCCCGAAACGAGCAGCACCGACGTTGTCGCGGCCAAGCATGCGAACCAAACCGCTTAGCAAACCGCCGCAGGTCAAAGCCATTGCAGCGGTTTCGAAGGCTGAAAGTGCCCCAAAACAGGCTGTTGCAAAAATTGCGCCCCCGGCGGGTGGTGATGAGGAATGGGAAACTTTCTGACGGACAGGTTGCTGAATGAGCGTGTTGAGCGAAGATGCTTCATACCCTTCAGGCATTCGGGATCGGCTTAGCCCTTAAAATTGAGCACTTCCAAGGAGCGTTGCAGCGGACCAATTGGCCCGCCAGGCTTGGAACTTAATCAACGACGCTCACCTGCTTCCAATTTTTTGTCCACAGGTGAGTCGCATGTCTGAAATTCTCGTTCCTCCCATGAAATTGTCCGGCCTGGAGCCGTTGAGCATTGGCGCTGTACCTGCACGGTCAGTTGGCGACAGTGCTGCGGATTTGGCACCCATCGCCTCGTTTGTCAACGTGGGTGAACGCACCAACGTGACTGGCTCCAAGGCCTTTGCCCGGATGATCCTGAACGGCGAATTCGACCAAGCGCTGAGCGTGGCACGTCAACAGGTCGAAAACGGTGCGCAGATCATCGACATCAACATGGATGAGGCCATGCTCGACAGCCAGGCTGCCATGGTGAAATTCTTGAATTTGATAGCATCTGAGCCAGATATATCAAGGGTTCCCGTCATGATTGACTCCAGCAAGTGGAGCGTCATCGAGGCCGGCCTGCGCTGCGTGCAGGGCAAGGCCGTGGTCAATTCCATCAGCATGAAAGAAGGCGTAGATGCATTCAAGCACCATGCCAAGTTGCTGCGCCGCTACGGTGCCGCCGCGGTGGTGATGGCGTTTGACGAGCAGGGCCAAGCCGACACCTATGAGCGCAAGATCCAAATTTGCGAGCGCGCCTACCGCATTCTGGTGGACGAAGTCGGCTTCCCGCCAGAAGACATCATTTTTGACCCCAACATCTTCGCCATTGCCACCGGCATTGAAGAGCACAACAACTACGCCGTGGACTTCATCAACGCCACGCGCTGGATCAAGGCAAATCTGCCCGGTGCCAAGGTGTCAGGCGGCGTGAGCAACG
>CAIOAQ010000412.1 GCA_903856025.1 uncultured beta proteobacterium | reverse complement strand
ATATTGTTCCAATGGTTAATGAAGGCCGGGTAAGGCGATTGGGCAGTCGCGTTGTCGAGCAAGTGATGAATAGCGGCACCAGCGCGCTATCTGTGTCACACGTCCAAGATCAAACTCAAAGATGGCACCGATCGACCAGCCTATCCGTGGCGACATCATTTCACGCGTGGCTATCCCGAAAATGTGATTCAACAATGGCAGGCTGAGCATGACTCTCAAACCCCTAGCGAAATGTGAAGTGTTTGAGTTACCCAGGATTTCTGATCCACGTGGTAACTTGACTTTTGTGGAGGGTGAGCGCCATGTGCCTTTTGCCATTCAGCGTGTGTACTATTTATATGATGTTCCGGGAGGGGCTGAGCGTGGCGGGCATGCCCACCGCGATCTGCACCAATTGATCATCGCCATGTCCGGGTCATTTGATGTGCATCTGGATGATGGATACAGCAAAAAATCCATTCACTTGAACCGTAGTTATCAAGGTCTGTATGTCTGCCCGATGATTTGGCGTGAAATTGACAATTTTTCTTCTGGTGCCGTTTGTATGGTGTTGGCTTCCAATCGCTACGATGAGGCAGATTACTACCGTGATTACCAGGATTTTTTGCGTGAGGCGGTAAAGTGAACTCCATTGGCAAATACGGCTGTCGAACAGTCGAGTTTCTGGATCTGGGTCGAATGCATGACTCAATCAAGGAAGAGCTGCTTCAGGCCTTCCAGCGGGTGATGTCGTCCAGCCGGTTCATTATGGGGCCCGAGCTGGAGGCTTTTGAGGACGAATTTGCGCAGTATTGTGAAGTACCTTATTGCACAGGTGTTGGCAATGGCCTGGATGCTTTGCATTTACTGCTGCGTGCATATGATATTGGCCCAGGTGATGAAGTGCTGGTGCCATCCAATACTTTCATCGCAACTTGGCTGGCTGTTTCTCAGTGTGGTGCCACGCCGGTTCCAGTCGAGCCGCTTTTATCAACGCACAACCTAGACCCTGACTTGATTGAGTGCGCCATCACGCCGCGAACCAAAGCCATCATTCCTGTGCATTTATATGGACTTCCTGCGGACATGGATCCGATCATGGCGATTGCGCAGCGCCACCAATTGGTGGTCATTGAAGATGCGGCGCAAGCACAGGGCGCACGGTATAAGGGCCGTCGCGTCGGTTCCTTGGGGCATGCAGCAGCCACTAGTTTTTATCCGGGAAAAAATCTAGGTGCTTTGGGTGATGCCGGAGCAACGCTCACCAAAGATCCTGCTATAGCCAAACGCATCAAAATTTTGCGCAACTATGGATCGGAGATCAAGTACCAACACCAAGTACAAGGCTACAACAGTCGTTTGGACGAAATGCAAGCTGCCTTTTTGCGCGTCAAATTGAACCGATTGGATGAATGGAACACTGCACGGCGGGCATTGGCACTGCGTTACGAGTACAACTTGCGGCAGTCATCCTTGGTAACGCCCAAGGTGCCAGTTCAGTTAGAGTCAGTTTGGCATCTGTATGTGGTGCGGACGTTGGAGCGCGATGCATTGCAGTCACATTTGCAAAGTCACGCAATACAGTCTGTTATTCATTACCCTATACCTCCTCACCTGCAGGGTGCTTATGCGGAGATGGCTGCTTTTCAGCTTCCAAAATCTGAACAATTGTCTCAAGAAGTGTTGAGTTTGCCGATGTCGCCCTTTCTCAAAGAAGACGAATTGGACCATGTTTGTGATGTGTTGAGCACTTTTAAACCGTTAGCTTCATGACGGCGGCAGGAGGGCTTCATGGCCTGACATACAGACCCGACATCGACGGATTGCGTGCCTTTGCCGTGCTGTCAGTGGTTATTTTCCATGCGTTTTCACATGTCATTCCAGGTGGATTCGTTGGGGTGGATATCTTTTTTGTGATTTCCGGTTATCTCATTTCGGGAATCGTTCTGAAAGAATTGGATCAGGGAATCTTTCGGTTTTCCAGCTTTTACGCACGACGCATCAAACGCATCTTTCCGGCGTTGCTGATGGTCTTGGTTGGCAGTTTCATCGCTGGCTGGTTCTTGTTGTTCGATGATGAACTGTTACAACTCAGCAACCACGAATTACGTGCGACAGTTTTTCTTTCAAACTTCATGCTGTGGCATGAAGCCGGGTATTTTGACAACGCTTCCGAGACCAAGCCGCTGCTGCATCTGTGGTCGTTGGCGATAGAAGAGCAGTTTTATCTCGTCTGGCCGTTGATGGCGTGGGGATTGTGGCGAACCAAGTTGAATCAGCATCGCTGGAAGGTCATCGCTGTATGTGGCCTGGCTTCTTTGGGCTGGAGTGTCTACATCGCTCAAATCGATTTGACGCATGATTTTTATTCACCGTTGACACGGTTCTGGGAATTGCTCAGTGGCTCGTTGCTTGCCTATGCAGTACACAGCAATGCGCTGGCGGGGATCTCAGTCGGACCAGTTGACGAACAAAACCGCGGCAGACTTGGGATGGTGTTTCTGGTCATCAGCGTGTTGTTGATCAATGAGGGGAAGGCATTTCCTGGGTTGTGGGCCTTGCTCCCGGTTGTCGGCGCGGTCTTGGTGATTTCAGCTAACCATCGATCGTCCTGGGTAAATTTTTGTTTAACCAACCAGTGGGTTGTTCGAATTGGTCTCATCAGTTATCCGCTCTATTTGTGGCATTGGCCAGTTTTGTCCTATCTGCGGATCGTGGAAGGTACAACACCTTCGACTGGGCTCAGGGGCATGGGGGTATTGCTCAGCGTGGTGCTGGCTTGGTTGACTTATGTGGCGGTAGAGCGGCCTGTTCGTTTCACCTGGAGTTGGAAATACAAGACCCCGGCTTTGCTTGTTTTTATGGCACTGGTGGGGGTAGGTTCATACGCCGCCAAGAAGGCAGAGGGCTTTCCGGAGCGGGCCGTCATGTCGCCTACCAATGTGTTGCTGGCGGGTGATATTGGGCATGACTCGTTTCATGCCTATTACAAATCACATTTTTTCCCTTGCGCCGATGAGGTCATTCAAAAAGATGCCGGGGTTTGGCTGGATGTTGTGCGCTGCTTCCAGACACGTCCAAGTGGTCCGATCGACACCTTGCTTCTTGGTGATAGCCATGCGGAACATCTGTTAGCCGGCTTGGCGCAGGCTATGCCCGAGCGGAATATTGCTTTTTATGGAAAGGGAGCACTGCCGACTTTTGGAAGTACAGAGTTCAATACCATTTTTCAACGGGTTTTGAAAAATTCCGATATTAAAGAAGTTTTCATCACTGCGAATTGGCCTGGAAGGTGGAAAGAGCGCGCCAGTGCTCGTGTCATGGAAGAAGACTTGGTGGCTACCCTTGGGGCTGTTATCCATGAAGGAAAGCAAGTGGTATTGATCGGTGATGTACCCAAATTTACGTTTGATCCACAACGCTGCAAGTACAAAAGGCCCCTGTCCAGCGGCTCGCAATGCGAGATATCTGAAGCCGATGCGCGCGTTCAAAATGGTATTTATTGGCCTACGCTTCAGGCGGTGCAAAGATCATTGCCCGCGATTCAACTGATCAGTCTTAAAGATGTGTTTTGCCACGCTGGCCCATGCAGCATGGCATTAGATGGGGAAGTCATGTTTAGAGACAGCAATCATCTCAATATCCTTGGTTCCCGCCGAGTGGGAGCCTTTATTCTTGAGGCAGTCAATAAGCATTGAACCGATGGCAGGCCAGTAGCTGGCCCCCGGTAGCGTTTGGGGCTTCTAACGCTCTACAAATGAACAATACCCAAAAACCAGATTCTGGAATTTACAGAAAACAGGTGATCACCATTTGAGCAGGAATGCTCATGTCTGTAAGCGGCTCAGATTGGCGTAATAGCCACCGGCTTGCTGCAGCTCGGTGTGTGTGCCTGTTTCAACGATGCGTCCCTGATCCACCACAATGATGAGGTCAGCACGCTCTACAGTGCTGAGTCGATGGGCGATCACCAGTGTCGTTCGATTTGCCATGAGCATCGCCAGCGCCGCCTGTACTTGCCGCTCTGATTCGATGTCCAGTGCTGAGGTGGCTTCGTCAAGTATGAGGATGGGGGCATTTTTGAGCAAGGCACGCGCAATGGCGATACGTTGACGCTGGCCACCAGAGAGCTTGGCGCCACCTTCTCCAATTGAGGTTTCAAGTCCCTGGGGCAACTGCTCAATGAAATCCCAGGCATTGGCAGCTTTTGCCGCCGCAATAACTTTTTCACGGTTGGGCATGCTACTTAGGCCAAAAGCTATGTTGGCTTCTATGGTGTCGTTAAACAGAACAATATCCTGACTGACCATTGCAATTTGCTGGCGCAAGGAAGTTAGCGTGAGTTCGTTGATATCTATTCCGTTGAGCTTGATGCAACCTTTTGTCGGTCTATAAAACCGGGGTATCAATGTCGTCACCGTAGTTTTCCCTCCGCCGGATGCTCCGACAAGTGCCACCGTCTGACCGTTTGACACTTGAAATGTGATATCGGAGAGCGCTTGCCGTTCTGCACCCGGGTAACTAAAACTTACTTGCTCAAAGCTCAGGTCCCTGATTGGCCCACTAAATTCAGCATTCCCAGTGTCTACTTCAGCAGGGTAGTCCAGTAACGAAAAGACGCTTTCACAGGCCGCTAAGCCACGCTGCATGATGGGACTAATGGCGGTCAGCTGCTTTATGGGTGAGATCAGCAGCAGCATTGCCGTGATAAAAGATACAAAACCACCAGCTGACGTGCCAGCCTGCCCCGTGCTTTGATTCAGTGCCAAATACGCGATCAAGGCAATGGCAAGCGAGGCGGCCAGATGTGTAACGGGTGTCATGGCCGAAGCGGGAACAGCCTCCCGCATCATTGCTCTGAAAAACTGCTTGGTATTTTGATTAAATCGCTCTATCTGCTGAGCTTGCCCACCAAACACTTTAACAATTTTATGGGCTGCGACGGTTTCCTCAATGGTGTGCGACATGGAACTGACGGATTCAAAACTGGCTTTGCTGGCTGCGCGCATGCGTCGCCCAAATCCTTTGACGATGATCGCAATGATGGGACCAATGGCAAGCGTAATCAGTGTAAGTTTCCAGTCCAAATATATTAGATAGGACAGCAGTGCCAGACCGGTAAGCGTTTCTCGTATGGCAGTCACCAATACGCCTGTTGCAGCCAAGTTCACGTTTGTGGTGTCGTAGAGTATGCGTGATATCAGTTTTCCAGAGGAATGTTCGTGGAAAGTCTGGGTGGGTAATGTCAAGATCTTGGCAAACATTTCGCGGCGAAGATCAGTTACAAGATGCGTGGAAATCCAAGTCATCAAATAGTTTGTGCAAAAGGTGACTACACCTCGCACTAGAAAAAGTAGCACGATTCCCAATGGAATGAGCCAGATCAGTTGCTTGTCCGCCGTTTTGAAGCCATTGTCTAGAAGGTATTTCATGATGGCAGGAAATACCGGCTCCGTGGCCGAAGTACACACCATCCCCAGGACTGCAAGTGCAAAGGCTTTCCAGTAGGGTCTGACGTAGGTCAGAAGTCTGACGTAGAGGATTCGATTAGTTTGGCTTGCTTTATCCGGCATTGTGTGTTCGTTCCGAAGGTCTGATCGTTGGAAATTTAAGACGGCACTGAATAACTTGAAACCAATTGGCGTAGCGAGTCGGTAGTCCTCGAATTACAGGATTTCACGGGCACCCCTTCTGAGGAGGTGCCTTTTCTTGAGCCCATGAGCGAGGGGCGTTGAGGATTTTGTGTAAGCGAGGCGAGAAGCGGCTCTGATTGTTGAAATAAACTGAACTGCTACTTGATGCGTTGATTTTCACCATTGAAAATTTCTGACTGTTTAGCAGGTCACAGCCAAACTTTACCCACAGAGCTTCTGCTTTTAAATTTGCTCAAACCTGCGTAGCCACTTCTTTTGGCTCCTGCCATTCTTTGCCTTTTTGCATCTCAATGGCTTTGACGTATCTGTAAAAGGTACTTTCGAAGCTCTGCAACGCTATAACAAAACCAGCCCAACCATCCATGAATCCCAACTTGAACAGGTAATGTTTCACAAAAGCCCAAAGTCCATGGAGCAGAGCTGTGTTCATTGAAAGTCTGCGATCCACGACTCGCTTCGCACCCAGTGTTGAGTATCGATTCGCTTTGTGCAGCACTTCACTCATGTCTTTAAATGGGAACTGCCAAATTGCATGTTCAAGATGTCCGATAGGCTTGGAGGTGTTGAGCACATAGCCTTCGTGCACGGCTTTTTGGTCGTAGCTCATGCAGCCATTTCGAAATAACTGTGGCTGACGATAGTTTGGATACCAACCCGAGTGCTTGACCCAGCGCCCCATAAAAAAATTACGTCTGGGTACACGATAGATATCCGCAGAACTAGGATCACCCACGATACGACCAATCTCCATGGCTACTTCTTTTGTACATCGTTCATCAGCATCGAGACTAAAAATCCATTCGTGCGAACACGCTGCGATGGCATGATTGCGCAAATCCCCGAATCCCTTGAAATCTACCTGAACCACTCTTGCGCCAAGACTGGTAGCCAGCTCAGCGGTGCCATCTGAACTCCATGAATCGACCAGCAAAATTTCGTCAGCCCAACGAACGCTTTCAATGGTGGCTTTGATCTTGTCGATTTCGTTGTACGCAATTATGTAAACAGAAATTTTGCTCATTGGAGTGAATGGTATTTAAGAACGAGTTCGCAAAGATCCACGAGAGTGGATGGCGTGAAGAACAGTGAATTTTGTGTGACTAATTTAACACGACCTTGAACTTTAAATTTCTCTGTCTCGTCCGGTAGGCTTTCTATTGAGCAAGTTTTGCGGGAGTGGTGATCTCGTTATGGACTGAGATAAGATTGACGGGATGAAAAAAATACTATGTCTATGGTTCATGTTGTGCGTGGTTTGTTTTCCGTCCATCGCTCAATTCCGAATAGAAGTCTCTGGTGTCGGTCT
>CAIOAQ010000411.1 GCA_903856025.1 uncultured beta proteobacterium | reverse complement strand
TTCTAGGCCTAACTGTTGGCGTGAACTTGCCGCAAATGCCGCGCGCCGACAAACAAGCCGCTTACCGTGCAGACATCACCTACGGCACCAACAACGAATACGGCTTTGACTACCTGCGCGACAACATGGTCTACGAGGCGGGAGACCGTGTCCAGCGCGGCCTGAATTACGCCATTGTGGACGAGGTGGATTCCATCCTGATCGACGAGGCACGCACGCCGCTCATCATCAGCGGCCAGGCTGAAGACCAAACCGACCTGTACCAGTCGATCAAGCTCATCGTGCCGCAACTTGAAATGCAGGAAGGTGAAGCGGACCCTCATACTGGCGAAGGCATCATCAAGGTGGGCGATTTCACCATGGATGAAAAAAGCCACCAAGTGTTCCTGACCGAACGCGGTCACGAAAACGCCGAGCGGATTCTTTTTGAAATGGATTTGATCCCAGAAGGGGCCAGTCTGTACGACCCCGCCAACATCACGCTGATGCACCACCTGTACGCTGCACTGCGGGCGCAGCATTTGTACCACCGCGACCAGCACTATGTGGTGCAAGCGGGTGAAGTGGTGATCGTGGATGAGTTCACCGGGCGACTGATGACCGGCCGGCGTTGGAGCGAAGGTCTGCACCAGGCGGTTGAGGCCAAAGAAGGTGTGTCGATTCAGCCGGAAAACCAGACCATGGCGTCGATCACCTTCCAGAACTACTTCCGTTTGTACGGCAAGCTCGCTGGCATGACCGGTACGGCAGACACCGAAGCCTACGAGTTCCAGGAGATTTACGGTCTGGAGACCGTGGTCATGCCACCTAACAAGCCCAGTCGTCGAGACGACCAACTGGACCGCGTTTACAAAACCACGCAAGAAAAATACGTGGCTGCCATTGCAGACATTCGTGAATGTTATGAGCGCGGTCAACCGGTTTTGGTGGGTACGACGTCCATCGAAAACTCTGAAATCATCGCGGACCTGTTGACCAAGGCCAAATTGCCACATCAGGTGCTCAACGCCAAGCAGCATGCCCGTGAAGCCGACATCGTGGCCCAGGCTGGGCGCACCAAAGTCATCACCATCGCCACCAACATGGCCGGACGTGGAACCGACATTGTGTTGGGCGGCAACATCAGCAAAATGCTCGAGGCGATTGAACTGGACGAAACCCTTGATACCAATCAGAAACAACAGCAAACAGATGCGCTGAAAGAACAATGGCGCAAAGACCACGAAGAGGTCACCGCCTTGGGCGGCCTGCGCATCATCGCCACCGAGCGCCATGAGTCACGGCGCATCGACAACCAGTTGCGCGGAAGGTCCGGTCGTCAAGGTGACCCGGGATCGTCTCGGTTTTACCTGAGTTTGGACGATTCGTTGATGCGCATCTTTGCGGGTGACCGCGTCAAGGCCATCATGGATCGCCTCAAAATGCCCGAAGGCGAAGCCATTGAAGCCGGCATGGTGACCCGTTCTATTGAAAGCGCCCAGCGCAAGGTCGAGGCGCGCAACTTTGACATGCGCAAACAGTTGCTGGAATACGATGACGTGGCCAATGACCAACGCAAGGTCATTTACCAGCAGCGCAACGAAATCCTCGATGCGACCGATCTTGGCGCGCAGGTGCAGTCCCTGCGCGAAGGTTGTTTTGAAGACATCGTGCGTCAGTATGTGCCGGTGGAGTCCGTCGAAGAGCAGTGGAATCTTCCCGCCCTGGAGCGCATGCTCTCAGACGAATGGCAAATCACCCTGCCGTTGCAACATCAGGTCAACGCCGCATCTGCGATCACGGACCATGACATTCTGGACACGGTCCGTGCCCATGCCAACACGCTGTTTGACGAAAAAGTGGGCCTGGTTGGGGCAGAGAACTTCACCCAGTTTGAGCGCATGGTGCTGCTGCAAAGCATTGACACCAATTGGCGTGACCACCTCAGTGCGCTGGATTATTTACGCCAGGGCATCCACTTGCGCGGCTATGCACAAAAGCAACCCAAGCAGGAATACAAGCGTGAAGCCTTTGAGTTGTTCGGGCAGATGCTCGACTCGGTCAAAAACGAAGTGACCAAAGTGCTGATGACGGTGCGTATCCAGTCCAATGACGAAGCTGCACAGGCCGCTGCTGAACTGGAAAGCCGCGCAGAGCGTGTCAGCAATGTCACTTACAGCGCGCCTACCGAAACCGGAGAAGTGGAAACTTCGGTGGATGAGTCCACGGTCAGGCCTGAAATCCCACGCGTGGGACGCAATGATCCGTGTCCGTGCGGCAGTGGAAAAAAATACAAGCAATGTCACGGCAAATTGTCCTGATCGCATGGCAACAACAAAATCGGGCCGCGTGCCCGATTTTTTTCGATTAAAAATGTTCTTCACACTTTGACTTTTGAAAGCCCATCATGTCCGTCAATCTGAATGCCCCCAACCCAGCCGAGTTGTATCCCATTGCCGGTGTGCGTATTGGCGTGACCGAAGCTGGCATTCGCAAGGTCAACCGCAAGGATTTGACGGTCGTATTGATTGATGAAGGTGCAGCGGTTGCGGGTGTTTTTACACAAAACCGGTTTTGTGCGGCACCTGTCCAAATTTGCCGCGAACATCTGGTTCGAGGCAAGGGTATCCGTGCCATGTTGATCAACACCGGCAACGCCAACGCAGGCACTGGCGAGGACGGTCGTGCCCGTGCCATTCACACCTGCAAGGCCTTGGCCTCGGCACTGAAGATTGATGCTGCGCAGGTGTTGCCGTTTTCTACGGGTGTGATCATGGAAACCTTGCCGATTGAACGGATCGAAGCGGGTTTGCCTGCGGCGCTGGCAGACGCAAAAACTGGCAATTGGTTACGAGCGTCCGAGGCCATCATGACCACCGACACTGTTGCCAAAGCCTTTGGTGCTCAGGTGATGATTGACGGTGTACAGGTCAGCATCACCGGCATCAGCAAGGGCGCGGGCATGATCCGTCCCAACATGGCCACCATGCTCGGGTTCATGGCCACGGATGCGTGTGTCTGCCAGGAGGTGATGAAACAACTGGCGCTGGAACTGGCAGAAGGTTCGTTCAACCGCGTGACGGTGGACGGCGACACTTCGACCAACGATTCGTTTGTGGTGATCGCCACCCACAAAGCAGCCCATGCGCCCATTACCTCGCTGGACAGCGCTGCCGGTCAGGCGCTCAAGGCAGCGATGCTGGGTGTGGCGCAAAAACTGGCTCAAGCCATTGTGCGTGATGGGGAGGGTGCTACAAAATTCATATCAATCAAGGTGGAAGGTGGCCAAACCCAGGCGGAATGTCGCCAGGTGGCCTATGCCATTGCGCATTCACCCTTGGTCAAAACCGCTTTCTTTGCCAGTGACCCCAACCTGGGCCGCATCCTGGCCGCAGTGGGCTACGCCGGTATTGCCGATCTGGACCAGACCGGCATCGATTTGTACCTGGACGACGTGCACGTGGCCCTCAAGGGTGGACGCAACCCCGACTACCGTGAAGAAGACGGCCAGCGTGTCATGAAACAAGCCGAGATCACTGTGCGCGTGGTGCTGGGCCGGGGGAAGGCCTCTGACATCGTGTGGACCTGCGACCTGAGCCATGACTACGTGTCGATCAATGCCGATTACCGCTCATGAACGCCAGCTTTGAGCACCTGATACAGCGCGCGGAGCAACTGATCACGCGCATTGAGTCGGTGATGCCGCAGGCGCTTTCGGCCCCCGATTGGAATGCGTCGAGTGCATTTCGTTACCGCAAGCGCAGTTCTGGTCGCGCCACACTCGAGCCGGTGCGCCATGTGGGCGCGATGTCGCTCACCGACCTGAAAGAGATCGAGCCGCAGAAAGAAAAAATTCATCGCAATACGCGCCAGTTTGTCCATGGACAACCTGCCAACAATGTGTTGCTCACCGGCGCACGTGGCACGGGCAAGTCGTCGCTCATTCGGGCTTGTTTGAATGAATTTTCGCAACAAAGTCTGCGTCTGATCGAAGTGGACAAGGCCGACCTGATCGACTTGCCCGACATCGTGGACCTGGTGTCGGACCAACCCTACAAGTTCATCGTGTTTTGTGACGACCTGAGTTTTGAAGATGGCGAGCCAGGTTACAAAGCCCTCAAATCCATTTTGGATGGTTCGGTGGCCGCGACCACGGCCAATGTATTAATTTATGCCACCAGCAACCGCCGACACCTGCTGCCCGAATACATGAAAGAAAACCTGACCTACACCCATACTGCCGATGGCGAGGTGCACCCGGGTGAGGGCGTGGAAGAGAAAATTTCGCTTTCCGAGCGTTTTGGCTTGTGGGTGAGTTTTTACGCGTTTTCTCAGGATGAATATTTGACCATCGTGGCGCAGTGGCTGCAGTCGTTTGGTGTGACCGCCGATGCCATCCAAGCGGCACGTCCCCAAGCCCTGGTGTGGGCACTGGAGCGTGGTTCACGCAGTGGCCGTGTGGCCTACCAGTTTGCCCGCGACTACGCCGGGCAGCATGCTTCTGAGGCTTGAGAGGTAGATGAAACCCTCTGCCAGTGCGATCACACAAACTGCCCATCCATCAGGGCCCTCTGTCAACCAGCCGCCCTTGATGGCCGATGCGCAACTGCCCCGCCAGGGCGGCGCAGACCGCAAGGTGGTAGATGTGGCTGTCGGCGTGTTGATTCGCCCGGATGGTGATTTTTTGCTGACCTCCCGACCCTTGGGCAAGGTCTACGCAGGCTATTGGGAATTTCCAGGCGGAAAGTTTGAGCCGGGGGAAACCGTGCAGCAAGCCTTGCACCGTGAACTCATGGAAGAGTTGGGTATTCAGACGCACACCATCGAACCCTGGCGCGAGGAAATGGTGGATTACCCCCACGCCCTGGTGCGCTTGCATTTTTGCAAAGTGTTGACGTGGTCCGGCGAACTGCAGATGCGTGAAGCCCAGTCTTTTGCCTGGCAGCGCCTGCCCGTCACCGTGACCCCGGTGTTACCCGGCACCGTGCCCGTGCTGGCCTGGCTGGCGGCAGACCGTGGTTTTATGGATGCTACGTTTTAAATAGCTGCTATCAAAGATAATACGAGGGCTATAGCCTCATTTATTTATATAGCGTCGTGGCCACCGCTGCCCGTTGACGAGCGGCGGCGTGCCGGCTTATTTGGCGGTTGGCATCACAAATTCCGCGCCCTTGCCAATGCTTTCTGGCCAGCGCTGCATGATGGACTTTTGCTTGGTGTAAAAGCGCACCCCCTCTTCGCCGTAGGCGTGCATGTCGCCAAACAGGCTCTTCTTCCAGCCACCAAAACCGTGCCAGGCCATCGGCACCGGAATCGGCACGTTGATACCCACCATGCCCACCTGAACCCGGCGGCTGAATTCGCGCGCCACATTGCCGTCACGGGTGAAGCAGGCCACACCGTTGCCAAACTCGTGGTCGTTGACGAGTTGCAGCGCCTGGGCAAAGTCCGGCACGCGCACACAGGCCAGCACCGGGCCAAAAATTTCTTCCTTGTAGATGCGCATCTCAGGCGTGACGTGGTCAAACAGCGTGCCGCCCAACCAGAAGCCTTGGTCGCAGCCAACGCCTGCCGCCGCACCGTTGAAGCCACGGCCATCCGCCAGCAACTGCGCGCCTTCTGCCACGCCCAGGGCGATATAGCCACTGATGCGTGCATGGGCTGCCGGGGTCACGATGGGGCCCATCTCGGCGGCCAGGTTGCTGCCGTTGAGCACCTTCAAGGTCTTGGTGCGCTCCAACAGTTTGGGCATGACTTTGTCGGCCACATCGCCCACCAACACCGCCACACTGATGGCCATGCAGCGCTCACCGGCCGAGCCGTAGCCTGCGCCAATCAACGCGTCCACCACCTGGTCAATGTCGGCATCGGGCATCACCACCATATGGTTCTTGGCCCCGCCCAGGGCTTGCACGCGCTTGCCGTGGTGCGCACCGGTCTCGTAGATGTAGTTGGCAATGGGGGTGGAGCCGACAAAACTCACCGCCTTCACGTCCGGGTGCTCCAGTAGCGCATCCACGGCTTCCTTGTCGCCCTGCACCACGTTGAATACACCGTCCGGCAGCCCCGCCTGCTTCAGTAGGTCGGCCATGAACAGGCTGGCGCTCGGGTCAATCGGGCTGGGTTTGAGCACAAAGGTGTTGCCCGCTGCAATGGCCACCGGAAACATCCACATCGGCACCATCACCGGAAAGTTGAACGGCGTGATGCCCGCCACCACGCCGAGGGGCTGGCGCAGCGTCCAGTTGTCAATGCCGGTGGACACCTGGTCGGTGAAGTCGCCCTTGAGCAACTGGGGAATGCCACAGGCAAATTCCACGATGTCGATACCACGCGACACCTCGCCCTGCGCGTCGGTGAACACCTTGCCGTGCTCGGCGGTGATCATGTGCGCCAGCGTGTCTTTGTGGGTGTTGATGAGCTCCAGAAACTTGAACAACACCCGCGCCCGGCGAATCGGCGGCGTGTCGGCCCAGGCCGGGAAGGCGGCTTGTGCGGCCGCCACGGCAGCGTTCACATCCGCCCCGTTGCCCAGTCGCACGTGGCTGCTAACCGCACCGGTGGCAGGGTTGTAAATGGCCTGTGTGCGTGTGCCGCTGCCGGTGGTGCGTGTGCCGTGGATGTATTGGGCAATTTCAGTTGAAGAGGTCATGGTGTGTCTCGGAGGTTAAAACAATCACAAAAAGCCGGGTGACGATGTGCAGTTTATGAACAGACCCAGGCCACCACAAGACCACCAGGTTGAATTGATTGTTCAAAATAGTGAACAATCCAGCCATGAATGAGAAAAAAGTATCCGAACTCTGGAGCCACCTGCATTGGCTCACCGTGCTGGCGCAGCAAGGCAGCTACACCGCAGCCGCCGCCCGTTTGAATGTCAGCAAAGCCGCCATGAGCCAGCGCATCGCCGACCTGGAGCGCATGGCCGGTGTGGCGCTGGTGCAGCGCACCACCCGCAGCGTGCGCCTGACCGAAGCCGGGCAAAGCCTGGTGGACGACACCCGCGCCGCCTTCGAGCAAATTGCCCAAAGCTTTTCGCAGGTGCGCGACCTGGCCGGTGTGCCGCGTGGCTTGCTGCGGGTCACCGCACCGGTGGCCTTTGCGCGCCAGCAGCTGGTGCTACGCCTGGCCGACTTTCTGCACGACCACCCCGAGGTGCGGCTGGAGCTGGACCTGTCAGACCGCCTGGTATCCCTGGCCACCGAAGGCTTCGATCTGGCCATCCGCCACACTGCGACCCCGCCTGACACCCACGTCGCCTGGACGCTGTGCCCCACGCAGTCGGTGCTGGTGGTCAGCCGCGATTACCTGCGCAAACACGGCACCCCGGCGCACCCTGAGGAACTGCTCAAGCACAACTGCCTGCACTACCCACGCGCGCAAGACACACCGGCGTGGACGTTTGAGCCCCGCAGCCCGCTGGCCGGCACCCAACGCGCTAACGCACAGGCTGTGGAGCGCGTGACCGTGCCGGTGTCAGGCACGCTGTCGGCCAACAACAGCGAGGCCCTGCGTGACGCTGCCCTCTGCGGCCTGGGCATCGCCCTGCTGCCCGACTTCAGCGCCCAGGCCAGCCTGCAAGCTGACAAGCTGGTGCAGGTGCTGACGCACTGGAGGCCGGTGGGAGCGTTTGCCGAGCACCTCTACGCCATTCGCCCCTATTCCGCTCACGTGCCGCGTGCCGTGACGGCGTTTGTGGCCTACCTGCGCACGGCATTTGCTGGGGGGTTTGGGGAGGGGATTGCGGCAACTTCCGGGCCACAGGAATAACGCAAGGGCGGCGGCGCGGTGTTGGCTTGTTGAGTTTCTGTAGGGCTGGCCTGGTCTGCAGCTTATCGGCTTCGGTGCTTTTGTTTTTGTAGCTGTTAGCCCTTGTTTTAAAAGGGTCTCAAGCTCATTTCTTCGAAAATATACTTCCTGTTCGATGCGTTGCGCATGGTCAGACGCGAGCGTAAGCGTAAGCGTAAGCGTAAGCGTAAGCGTAAGCGTAAGCGTAAGCGTAAGCGTAAGCGTAAGCGTAAGCGTAAGCGTAAGCGTAAGATGGCCTGCACACTGCTGGGCGCATTCAACGACCCCAATCTGGCCATTCTGGAACTGGTGGCGCAGGCCCTTGGGCCGATGAGGCCTTAGGATAGAGACAAGCCGTCCATTACAAGATTTTCCCCAGGGAATTAGCCATGTATTTCAACACTGATTTATCGCAGGATCAGGCATGAAACCATCCATCCTGAGATGGAGAAAAAAGGTCGAGTCGCTGGTTGACATAGGCTCACTGGATGGCCCTAGCTTTAAGTACCTGCAGATGCTGGCGGTTATTGCGGTATTGAGTGTCTGGTATCTGGAAAGCTCCACGGGCACCCTCTCATGGTGGGATGCGTATGCCTACCCCGTGATCACCTTCGTTTTGAGTTGTGGCGCACTGGTGGCGATGTTTTTCCCAGCGTATATACCTTCGGTGCGGTTCGTTACCGTGGGCACCATCAACACCCTCATGGTCTATGAGATCCACATGATTCTCTGGTATGCCACACCCATCGACATGTACCAGTTGTCGGCAACTTTGCTTTGGTTGCCGTTGGCCTTGAGTTTGTCCTTTCTGTTTTTGAACAATCGCGCGGCGATGGTTCTGACCGGCGGCGTTCTGGTCTACGAAGTGATCAGCTTCACCCACCGGATAGCATTGTTGAGGGTTGGCGTGGATGCCCCCAGCTACCTGCCCACCTTGTTATGGAACGCCGTCATTGCGCAGGTCATGTACGCATCTTTGCTTATCGCCATTGTGTACATCAAGCTCAATGCCATGGATGCCAACGCGCTGGCACGAACCATGTCGATCAAGGCGCACACCGATCCCTTGACGGGAATACTCAACCGGCGCGGGTTGGACAGCAGACTTGAAAAAGTGGCCAGCAACATCCAGTCTGACCGGCAAACGGCCATCTTCATGATCGACGTGGATCACTTCAAATCCATCAACGACACCCATGGGCACCGTGCGGGTGACTTGGTGTTGGTGGAACTGTCCCGGTTGATGGAATCCTTGATCCGGGGACGCGACATGGTGGGCCGCTGGGGCGGGGAAGAATTCATGGTGCTTGCCCCCGGCATCACACGCGCCCAGGCAGCCGAACTGGCTGAACGGCTGCGCGCGGCGGTGGAACGGCATCACTTTGCAGATGTCGGTGCACTCACCATCAGCGTGGGGGAGGCTGAATTGCACGCCGACATCAGCGTGAACGCCGTCGTCGAAGCCGCTGATGCGGCTTTGTACGCAGCCAAACGCAACGGCCGCAACCGCGTGGTGCAACACTGATCCAAGTTTGACAGGGACAACACGACTTTGTAACTGGTCGGCCTTTCCATTTGCCCATGAGTTTCATGCCGTATGCAATGTGCATATTGAATTCAATCAATGGCATGAGTTCAATTTGTATCAAATCTCGTCTAATCCACATGCGACCATCCCCTGGTCTTGAAAGGTGCGAGGCCGGACTGGAGAGCTGACTTGGTAATGGGCAGCGTGTCTCATGGCCTCATCAATGGATTGCTTCATATTTGATAGCTGTTTACGTAGATATAACAGAGGCTACAGGTCAGTTTCTTATATAAAACATTTCTGCAGCCAGGTTTTCCCCCCCGGCCATCACGTTCAGGTAGTACAGGTCATGGCCGTGCGGTGCCACCACCGGGTGCTAGCCGTGCGGCACCATGACCACGTCGTGGTTCTCTACGGCGCAGGCGTCGTCCAGGCTGCGGTCGTCGGTGTAGACGCGCTGGAAGGCAAAGCCCTGCGGTGGGTTCAATCGGTGGTAGTAGGTTCCTTCCAACAGGGTTTCCACCGGGGGCTGTTCCAGGTTGTGCTTATGAGGTGGACAAGCTGACGGTGGGTGAGCACGCCGCCCGTGACCGGGTGATTTTGAGCGATGCATCTGGCGTGCGCCGCACCGTGGTGAAGGATTTTTACGAACGCTTTGAGCGTGCTTTTTCGCCCGAGATGGCCGCCTTTGTGGCCGCTTGCCGTGGTGAGCAGACCCTGAGCCTGACACTGGCGGATGCTCTGGATGCCACCCGCATCGGGCTGGCCATCACGCGTTCATTGCACAGCGGGTTGCCGGAGGCGGTTTGAACCCAGGGCTACGTGGTTCGGTTGAAAGTTAGTCTGCGTTAGCACCCATTTCGTGCCGGTCGGCAGCGGCGTACAGGTCTTGCGCAAAACGGAAGTCCTGCTGAGTCAGTCTATCGGCCATGGCACGCAGCGCGTTGGCTTCGTCGCGCGCGGTGAGTGCTGCTGGGGCGCTGCGTTGGGTCAACGTTGCCCAAAGGGCTGAAATCAGTTTGCGTGAAGCCAAAGCCAGCTCGTGCAAGGCTGCGGTGACGCTGCCAGCCTCGCGTGGGGCATGATTGATGTGCTGGAATGTAATGCTGGTCATGATATGTTCCTCGTGAAAACAACTATGTTGCACTGCAGTATAGGGTAAACCCTAGGTTTTTGAAAAATTGGGTTTCTAATTTCCGGATATCTGTTGGGGAAATGCATCTTTACAGGAAGACTGCCAACCAGGATCTCAAAACGGTCTTTGCTCAAGCGTTGGAAGATCACATTGATCGCCAGGCTGCAACTGGCTACGATCATCACGCCCAACAGCTTCACGGCGCACCACGACTTCGCCGGGGCGCTCAAGGTGGTGCCGGATACAAGTCAGGTGAATTTGCGCCAATGGTGTAATCGGTAGGCGGCGAAACTACGCTGAAGTGCATTCCCCTCAATCGTTTCAAATTTTTCAGAAAGCCCCCCATGAGCATTGCTCCCGTATTGCGTTTGGCCCCCAGCATTTTGTCCGCCGACTTTGCTCGTTTGGGCGAAGAAGTGCGCGCTATTGAGGCCGCCGGTTGCGACCTGGTGCACTTTGACGTGATGGACAACCACTATGTGCCCAACCTGACCATCGGCCCACTGGTGTGCGAGGCCA
>CAIOAQ010000410.1 GCA_903856025.1 uncultured beta proteobacterium | reverse complement strand
CCATGGCTTTTGTTGAACCTGTCACCCTGAGCGCCCGTGGCATCACGCTGGTGCCGCTGACCCTTGAACACGAAGATGGCCTAAGCGCCGCTGCTGCCGACGGCGAGTTATGGAACATCCGTGTCACCTCGGTGCCGGAGCCAGAAAACACCCGCAAATACATCAATGACGCGCTGGCCATGCGTGAGGCAGGCCACCGTTTTGCCTTTGCCGTCACTGATGCAGCCAGCGGCAAGGTACTGGGCTGCACCAGCTACCACGACATTGTTCCCGCCGTGAAACGTGTAGAAATCGGCTGGACTTGGTATGCCAAGAGCGTACAGCGCTCTCATGTCAATAGCACTTGCAAGCTGCTGTTGCTGACCAACGCATTCGAATCCCTGGGATGTAACACGGTAGGCTGGCGCACCGACAACTTCAATTTCGCATCGCAAGCTGCGATTGAACGCTTGGGGGCAAAAAAAGATGGCGTGATCCGCGGCCACGCGTTGCGGCGCGACGGCACCATACGCGACACGGTGATGTACAGCGTAACGCAGGGCGAGTGGCCCGAAATCAAGGCGCATTTGTTGTATTTATTGAACAACAAAAGATCCTGAGCCTGCCCAGGTAACGCTTCAAAAATCTCATGCTTATCGAATTCTTTTATACGCTGCGCGCCGCCAAGCTACCGGTATCGGTCAAGGAATTCCTGACCCTGCTCGAAGCTTTGAAATTCGGCGTGGTCGGGCCAAAAACGCCCCACTCGGATGACGATGCCAATGCACCCAGCGGCTACAAAATCGACGACTTCTACTTTTTGAGTCGCGCCACGCTGGTCAAAGACGAAAAGCATTACGACAAGTTTGACCGGGCGTTTGCCGCCTACTTCAAAGGCGTGGAGATGGTGACCGATTTCACCAAAGACATCCCGCTGGACTGGCTCAAAAAAACACTCGAACTCAATCTCAGCCCCGAAGAAAAGGCCGCCATAGAAAAAATGGGGTGGGACGAGTTGATGGAGACACTAAAAAAACGTCTGGAAGAACAAAAAGAGCGCCACGAAGGCGGCAGCAAATGGATCGGCACCGGTGGCACCAGCCCGTTTGGCAACAGTGGCCACAACCCCCAAGGTGTGCGTATTGGCGGAAAGGGCGGCAACAAAAGCGCCGTCAAGGTGTGGGAACAGCGCGCCTACCGTGACTATGACGACACCCAGGAGCTCGGCACGCGCAACATCAAGGTGGCTTTGCGCCGTTTGCGCAAATTTGCCCGTCAGGGCCACGTCGAAGAACTCGATTTGCCTGACACCATCCGCGCCACCGCCGCCAACGCAGGCTGGCTGGACATCAAGATGATCCCGGAGCGACACAACAACGTCAAAGTGCTGTTGCTGATGGATGTGGGCGGCACCATGGACGAGCACATTGCCCGTGTAGAAGAGCTGTTTTCAGCGGCCAAGGCCGAGTTCAAGCACCTGGAGTTTTATTACTTCCACAACTGTGTGTACGACTTTGTCTGGAAAAACAACCGCCGCCGCTACGCTGAAAAATTCCCCACTTGGGACATCATCCGCAAGTACAACAAAGACTACAAGCTGATCTTCATTGGTGATGCCACCATGAGCCCCTATGAAATCATTCAACCCGGGGGCAGTGTCGAATACAACAACGAAGAAGCCGGTGCCGAATGGCTGGCGCGGCTGACCAGCACCTACCCCCACTTTGCCTGGATCAACCCCGAACCCCAAGGCGTGTGGCAGTACCGCCAGAGCATCAGCATCGTGCAGCAGCTCATGAGCCAGCGCATGTTCCCCATGACCCTCAAAGGTCTGGAAGAGGCCATGCGATTGCTGAGCAAATGAAACGCACCGTGCTGGTGAAACACACCGGGCTGGCCGGGGTCTTGCTCGCCACATGGCTGGCAGTGGGCATTGCCGCACCCGCGTGGTGCGCAACAAGTGCCACCGCCACAGGCTTTCAGATTCTCATCGAGGCACCGGATGAAGTGGCGCAACTCCTGACACGCCATCTTGACCTGCAACGCTACCGTGAACTCACCGACCTGAGTGACGACGAGCTCGACCGACTGCAAGAAGTGGCGCTCAAAGACGCGACCCAGTTGCTGGGCACGCTGGGGTTTTTTACGCCAGACATCCACATCGTGCGCGAAACCAGCAGCGCCGAAGCCTCTGCGGCCAAGGTGATTCACATCCAGGTCAAACCGGGGGAAGCGACTGCGGTGTCCCACGTGCAGATCAATTTCAAAGGGGCCATTGCCGACCATGACACCCAGGCGAGCCAGCGTGAAGAAATGCAGACCAGCTGGTTGCTGCCCGTTGGCCATCGCTTCACCCAGAACGATTGGGACCGGGCCAAACAGCAGGTGCTGCGTCAATT
>CAIOAQ010000409.1 GCA_903856025.1 uncultured beta proteobacterium | reverse complement strand
CGACGATGCAACATATCAAAGAAGGAAAGCTCAAGGCTCTGGCCATGCTTTTGCCTGCACGCTACAGTCAACTGCCCAATGTACCGACAGCGCAAGAAGCGGGACTGCCTTCATTGCCTGCTGCAACCTGGGCGGCACTCTTTGGTCCCGCCAAGCTACCCAGGGACATAACGCTGCGTATGAATAAAGAAATCAATCTGGCGATGGCTAAACCTGAAATTCGGGATCGCATTGATAAATTAGGTTTTGATTTAGCTGGATCTACGCCAGCTGAGCTGGGCTTGTTTGTTCAAGATCAGTTGGGTGCTTGGGGGAAGGCTTTTGCAGAGGCAGGCTTGCAAGCCGAATAAGGGCACGGGGTGTCCAGTCAGGACCTCACGCACCAAAGCCGTTCGACACCATCACCTCAATCAGTTGGGGCTTGCCACTATGGATGCTGTCTTTCAAGACCGTATCCAAGTCCGCTGGGTCGGACACTCGGATGGCATGCATGCCCATGGACTGAGCCAATTGGCAATAGTCAATGGCCGGATCATTCATGTCCATTCCGATGAATTGGTCTGAGCCTTGCATCGATAAGAGTCTTTCTTTGATGATGCGGTAGCCCTTGTTGTTGGCAATGACATAGGTGATGGGCAGCTTGAAATGGGCGGCCGTCCAAAGGCCTTGAATGCCATACATGGCGCTGCCATCACCCACGATGGCGACAACCGGACGGCCTGGCTTGGCCAGGCTGATACCCACGGCGCCAGGGATCGCAAATCCAAGTCCACCACTGGCCAGGCCGAAAAAGCTATCGTGATCGTGTTGATGCAAAAATTGCGGCAAGCGGTGCGTAGAAGTTAAAGCCTCTTCCACCACAATTACCTCTGGCGACAGTTGAGAGGTCACGTGCATGACAAAAGTGGAGGCTGACATCGGGCGCATCGAACTTTCAGTGAGCACCTGCGAAACCGAATTGCGTCGTTGGACGGACCAGTTTCGCAGCGCCAGCGCCTTGCTGCGGGTCTGCGCTTGCGCGGTGTACCCCGGGTCGATGCGTGAGCGAAGCAAGGGCAGCAAGGCTTGCAAGGTTTCACTGACGTTGGCTTGCATGGCCAATTCTGTTCTGTAATTTTTCCCCAACTCCCCACTGCGTTCACTCAGATGGATGACGCGCGAGTGGGTAGGTAAAGGCTCGATGGAGCTGTACACCGACATGCGAAGCAAATCGGCCCCTAAACATAAAACCAAATCAAAAGGGTCCAGCGTTTGGCGCACGTGGTCCTGGTTGCGCGTGAGCATGCCCAGGTATTGCGGGTCAGCCGTCGGGAAGGTGGCGCTGTAGGGAATCGTTTCTTGAAACACAGCGGCGCCGAGCAAACTGGCCAACTCACCGGCGTCCGCAAAGGCTTGCGCTGTACACAACTCCTGTCCAGAAATAATGACTGGATGAGCGGATGAAAGTAGGGCGTTAGCCAATTCGTTCAAAGCGCCATCGGCGGGCCTTAAGCGGCGATCAATGCGAACAGACTGCCCCAAGTCCATTTCTGCAAGTTCATTGAGGATGTCACCGGGCAGGCTGATGAAGACGGGCCCCGTGGGTGGCGTCAGGGCGATCTTGGCTGCACGTCGCATGATGCGCGGTAAATCCT
>CAIOAQ010000408.1 GCA_903856025.1 uncultured beta proteobacterium | reverse complement strand
GGCTTGCAGGTTCCATTGGCCTTCGTCGGCGCGACCGTCTGGTCCCCAACGAAAACCGATGGCGCCATGGGGCAACACCACTTTGCCGTCTTCATTCAGTGCGACAGTTTTCCACTCGGGGTTGTTTGCGGCACCCAGCTTGCCATTGAAGTCGGAGGCGCGCACGTAACGGTCCGGCACCATCACCACCTCGCCGCTGGGCAAGGTGTGCTCTTTGAGCATCACCAGCATCGGCATGTCGGTGTAACGACGCACGTAATCGTCAAAGTAGGCGCTGCGCTGGCCGTTGTCGGGAAAGTAGAACTCTTTCAGAATCACATGGCCCATGGCCATGGCCACGGCGGCATCGGTGCCTTGCTTGGGCTTCATCCAGATATCGGACAGCTTGGCCACTTCGGAATAGTCGGGCGTGACGGCCACGGTCTTGGTGCCCTTGTAGCGCACCTCGGTGAAGAAGTGGGCGTCGGGCGTGCGCGTTTGCGGCACGTTGGAGCCCCAGGCAATGATGTAGCTGCTGTTGTACCAGTCGGCCGATTCAGGCACGTCGGTTTGTTCGCCCCAGATTTGTGGGCTGGCGGGAGGCAAATCGCAATACCAGTCGTAAAAGCTCATGCAGACACCACCAATCAGGCTCAGGTAGCGGCTACCGGCGGCGTAGCTGACCATGGACATGGCAGGAATGGGCGAAAAACCAATGATGCGGTCCGGACCATGTTTTTTGATGGTGTACACGTTGGCGGCGGCGATCATCTCGTTGACCTCGTCCCAACCGGAGCGCACAAAACCACCCAGCCCGCGCGCACTTTGGTACTGCTTGCGCTTGGCATCGTCCTTGGCAATCGAGGTCCAAGCATCTACCGGGTCCATCGACAAACGTGCTTCGCGCCAGAGTTTGAGCAGGCGTCCACGCACCAATGGGTATTTGACGCGGTTGGCGCTGTACAGGTACCAGCTGTAGCTGGCACCGCGCGCACAGCCACGCGGTTCATGGTTGGGCATGTCCCAGCGGGTGCGTGGGTAGTCGGTCTGCTGGGTTTCCCAGGTGACGATACCGCCCTTGACGTAGATTTTCCAGGAGCAAGAACCGGTGCAGTTCACGCCGTGGGTGCTGCGCACAATCTTGTCATGCGCCCAGCGGTCACGGTAAGCGGCTTCCCAGGTGCGGTCCTCACCGGTGGTGATGCCGTGATCGCCGGAAAACGATTCCTGGGGCTGGGAGAAATAGGTGAGTCGATCCAGAAAATGGCTCATGAGATACCTCGTTCGTAGTCTGAAGTTATAAGTAAAAACAGCTTCTAGCCCTCGTCACACTTGCTTAAGACACTACCAATGTTGTAGCGTTTTGCTTAAACTTGATCAGCGCAATGGGCGTGCTGCGTTGTTAAGGATTCTTGATTTCTGACCCGGGACGCAGGTAAAACCACCAGTTCAGTACCAAACACAGGGCGTAGAAGATGGCAAAACCGTACATGGCGGTTTGCGGGGTGCCCGCCTTGATTTGCTGGCCAATCACCACCGGGGCGATGAAGGCGCCGTAGGCGGCCACCGCAGAAGTCCAGCCCAGCACCGGCCCGGCCTGCTGACGATCAAAAATCACGCCCACTGTGCGAAAGGTCGAACCGTTGCCAATGCCGCTAGCGGCAAACAGCAAGACAAACAGCCACATGAAGGTTGAAAAGTATTGCTCTGGGGTGGCCGAGCCATAGGCCTGCATCATCACGTAGCCCACGCCACCCGACGCACCCACCATGACCACCGAGATGGCTTGGGTCACGATCGAGCCCCCTACCTTGTCGGCAATCCAGCCACCCACCGGACGGATCAGCGCTCCGACAAACGGGCCAATCCAGGCATAGGTCAAAGCCGAGGGGGCATTGGGATTTTTCAGGGTGTGTTGCATGATGCCGGCGGCATCGGGCAAGTGGCTGATGCCGAAGATGACGGTGATGGACAGTGGCAAGGCCATCGAAAAACCGATGAAGGAACCGAAGGTGACGATGTACAACACGGTCAGCGACCAGGTGTGCTTGTTCCTGAAGATGCCGAACTGTGCCTTGATGTTGTCCTTCATCGTGCCGAACGCCGCCAGCTTCATCAGGTACAGCGTGCCGACAATGATCATGGGCATCGCGATCCACATGTTCACCAGGCCCAAACCAAGCGGTTTTGGCATGTAAAGGTACAAGCCAAGACCGGCCGGAATGAAGGTCAGCGTATAGATCCAGGTGATCTTGAAGAAGGCCACAAGGGTGCCGCCGATGTTCGGGGAGATGGGCAGCAGATTGTTCATGCCAAAGAAACTGAACACGGCCAGCGGTGCCAGCAGCAGAACCCAGACAAAGCCGGCGTTCTGGATGTAAGTTGGGGTACCCGCCACGATTTTTCCAAGAATCCAGCCGCTGTCCTTGACCAGCGGCATGGGGTCGCCCAAGCTGCCAAACAAGCTGACCGTCATCACCAGCGGAATCAGGATCTGCATGCTGGTGACACCGAAATTGCCCAGCCCGGCATTCAGACCCAGGGCGGTACCCTGCAGACGCTTGGGAAAGAAGGTGGTGATGTTCGACATGGAACTGGCGAAGTTGCCACCGCCCACACCAGACCACAAGGCCAGCATCTGGAACACCCACAGCGGCCAGTCCTTGTGCTGCAGCGCCAGGCCGGTGCCAATGGCCGGGGCCAGCAGCATGGCAGTGGTCAGGAAGATGGTGTTGCGTCCGCCTGCCAGACGGATGTAAAACGAAGACGGAATGCGCATGGTCGCGCCAGCTAGGCCGGAGATGGCGGTCAGCGTGAAGAGCTCGGCTTGGGTGAACGGGAAGCCCAGGTTGAGCATCTGCACGGTGATGATGCCCCACATGCCCCAGACGGCAAAGCCGCACAGCAGGCTGGGCACCGAAATCCACAGGTTGCGATAGGCGATTTTTTTGCCGGTCGTTTCCCAAAACTGGTTGTCTTCCGGACGCCAGTCCGCAATGTCAACAGGGGATGGTTTCTGATGGGTCATGGTGATCTTTCTTTCAATTGAACTTAATTGGGCTGAGTGGCCAGTGCAGCGTCATTGCCCATGTATTCAGAGCGGCGCACTTCAGTGAGGTACATCCATATCAAGGACACCCAGACCACGCCATACATCAGCATGAAGGCGCTGGAGCGGATGCCGGTTAAGTCCACCAGCGCACCGAACATGATCGGCAAAATGAAGCCCCCCATGCCACCGGCCAATCCCACAATGCCGCTGATCGTGCCAATGTTGGAGGCGTAGTCGTCGCTGATGTACTTGAACACGCTGGCTTTGCCAAACGCCAGGGCCATGCCCAGGATGAACATCAGAATCGTGAACACGTAAACATTCAGGCCGACGTGGTAGGTCCTTGGACCGCCAATGGTGGCAACGGTGAAGTCAAACTGGGGGTAACTCAGCAAGAAGAGGCAGATCCACGCCACCCACAACACCCACCAGGTCACGCTGTGCGCACCGTATTTGTCGGACATCCAGCCACCCGCCGCGCGAAGCACGCCACCGGGCAGGGAAAAACAGGCCGCCAATAGTGCGGCAATGCGAATGTCCAGACCAAACTCGCCGACGTAGTACTGCACCATCCACAGCGACAAGGCGACGTACCCTCCGAACACAATGCTGTAGTACTGGCAGTACTTGAGCACTTTGGGATCTTTGAGCGCCTTGAGTTGGTCGCGGAACTTGACGTGGCTCGGCACCAGGTGAGAGGGGTCGCTGTAGCTGAAGAACCAGAACAGCAACACTGTGCCGAACATGATGGCGGCGTACACATGCGGCACCATGGTCCAGCCGAAGCCGACCACCAGTACCGGAGCCAAGAACTTGTTGACGGCAGCACCCGCGTTGCCGGCACCAAAAATGCCCATGGCAAACCCTTGTTGACTCTTTGGGAACCAACGTGCCACATAGGGCGTGCCCACGGAAAAAGAACCCCCGGCCAGGCCCACCACCAGGCCAATGGCCAGGTAATGCCAAAACTCGGTCGCCAGCGCCATGAACCAGATGGCTGGCACGGTCGCGGCCATCAACGCCGCCAACACCACGCGACCACCGTATTTATCGGTCCAGATGCCCAGCGGCACCCGGATCAGCGAACCCGACAGGACCGGCATGGCCGTCATCAGGCCAAATTCGGTGGCGTTGAGCCCCAGAGCTTTTTTGATGGGGATGCCGATGACTGCGAACATCATCCAGACCATGAAACAAACCGTGAAGGCGAATGTACTGGCAATCAGCACAGACAGTGCTTGACGCTTTTTTGACATCTCAGTAACTCCTCATTGCGATAGCAAGACTTTAGGAGTCACCCGCCTTTTGCACCATCCTTCTGAAGAGGGGTTGGTCAGCATCATTGGAACTATGCTGATGCAAGGTAACTAGTTCCAAAGAACTAGTCCCACTTGCCGGACACCACCAATTTGGCGGCACTGCTTGCCTGTTCGAAAACGAACCGGCGCTGTTGATCTACAACTTTCCGTGTTCGGTGGCGATCACGGCGGCATGCACACGCGAGCTGACATTGAGTTTTCGCAGCAGGTGTTGCACATGGATTTTGACGGTGGTCTCTGCGATGCCGTGCTCGCGCGCAATTTCTTTGTTGCTGGCCCCGCGAGCAATCCCGCGCAGGACATCAACCTCACGAGGCGACAGATTGGCCATCCCCGAATCCAAATTGGCGTCACTCCTGCTTGTCACAGAATTCGTCAAATTCGTTTTGCCAACGTCCGCACACACATGACCCACACTTCGATAGGCTTCCACCAATTTACCCATCATTTCAGGGGCAATCACGCTGTCGCCCTGCACGGCACGTTGAATGGCATGGGTCAGCGCATCGCCCTCCATTGTTTTTAGTAAATACCCAGCAGCACCAGCGCGCAATGCGGCCAACAAATCACCCTCGTCCTCGCTGACCGTCAGCATCAGAATCACCGCCTGCGGTGCGGCTTCATGCAATGCGGGCAAGGCATCTACGCCGTTCACACCTGGCAGGTGGTTGTCCAGCAAGATGAGATCCGGTTGCAGCTCTTTGGCCTTGCGTTGCGCTTGCCCTGCATCTGCGGCGTCGCCCGCGACTTCCAGGGTCGGGTCACGTGCCAGCAAGGCGATCAAGCCCCGCCGGAACAGGGTATGGTCATCAACCACCAGGATGCGCGTTGTTTGGGATGGGGTTTGTGGCATGTTAGAAAGTTAAGACAACGAAGCCATGTCAGAAAGTGGGTGAGATGTCGATGTTGCCCTGGCGATCGGGTGGGCTGGTACTGGCAATGTGACAACCACACAGGTGCCATTCCCGGGTGTGGAGGCGACGCTCAGTGTGGCACCAATGCGCTCAGATCGCTCGGACATGATGCGCAATCCAACGTGGGTCTCATCCGGCACGTCCGTGTTGTTGTTGAAGCCGATGCCGTCGTCACGCACTTCAAAGCGCCAGCTGGGTTGTTGCTGAACCGTTAGCCAGACTTGGGAGGCTCCCGCGTGTTTTCGCACGTTGGACAAAGCCTCTTGGACAATGTGCAGCACCTGAATTTGCAGATCTGGCGACAATGGCATGCCCTGCCCTTGAATCGACAGTGTCCCCTTGATGCCACTCTGGTGTTCAAACTTTTTTAAGGTCGTGATCAACGCCGGTTCGATGTCTTCGGTGTTGGTGCGGGTTCTGAAATGCATCAGGAGCTCACGCACATCACCATAACTCTCACGTACGCCGGCATCAATCTCTTCAAGTACTTGGGCAATCGCCAGCGGCTCGCCAGCTGTGAGGGCATCACGCATCAACTGCACCTGGATTTTTAGAAATGCCAGCGATTGCGCAATCGAGTCGTGCAACTCGCGCGCCAGCAAATGGCGTTCTTGCGATACCGCAGCTTCTTTTTCAAGCGCATTCAGGCGCAAGTTTTCCATTCCGCTGGCCAGGTGGCTACTCAAGGCTTCCAGCAAAGAACGTTCTGCTGACGATGGATCAACTCTCGCATGAAAAAACAAGTCCACTTCGCCCATCACCCGGTCATGGAACCGGACCGGTATGGCCACCACCGTGTCAAAACCGGCCTGCGCACAGCGCTTGGGACTACCTTTATCCGACGCCCAAATTGGAATCACCTTCAAGGAGGCATCTGTACTCGAAGCACCGCAGTGGCAGTCCCCTGCATGGATGCATTGCTCGGCATCTACCATGGCCAGCGGCAGACCGTGGGCAGACAACATCAAGTGACGCTGGTTCGCTTGGTTTGACCAACGCAGCGCTACACCGTCGGCGCGTGCAATGCGCATCAGGTTTTTGGAAAACCCTTGCGCCAATCCGTCCAGTGAAACCGCGTTGGCAACCAACGCTGTGATCTCATAAAGACTTTCCAGACGCTCGCGTTTTTCATTAAGTTCAATTGTTTTTTCTGCAACTTTCGCTTCCAGGTTTCGATACATGGATTGCAGGTGTTCGGCCATGCCGTTAAAACCGTCCGCCAGGGTACCAAATTCATCGCTGGTGACGCTGTCAACCCGCGCTCCAAAGTCGCCCTCCTGTATCTTTTCTATGGCTTCTTTGAGGTATCCCACTGGTTCCAATACAAACAAGTAGCCGCTGTACAACAGCGCGGTCGCGCCGAGTATGACCAGCCCCAACATGCTCATTTGCAACAAATGCAACAGGGCAGTCCACTTGGCAATATGCGCCTCAATGCCACTTACAAACCCATCAATATTCGAAACAAATGCCACAGTGTCAGACCGCAGGTCGTTAAAGGCTTGTGGCCTGACGTCAATCCACCTTTTCCGGTAACGCAACCAGTCAGATTCAACCGTTGCGAAACGCTCGCTCACTGTGTCGTCCCAAGGCACAAACAGGGGCCTATCCGGGTCACCTAGCTTGAGGATTTTCAGGCTTTCGTCAAATTCCAGAGCCTGTTTCGGCAGTTCATTGAGCTGACCGGTGCCAATCGACAAAGACATGCGGTAGGACTGCATGCGCATACGACCGGCTTCATTGACGGCTGCCGCGCCACCGTCAAGCTGCCATGAGACCCAGAGCGTGGCAGCCGTTGACAGGATGACCAGTAGCAGGAACGGGGCACCCACTAGCATGAGCTTGGTGCCTAGGCTCCAATGCCGTCGCCTTTTGATGGTGTTGAATGGCATCATCATTGGGTGACGGGATGTACCAGTGGCCGCCACCAACTGACAGGAATGGCGCGCCGCATCTTAGGACTCCAGTCCAGAGTGCATACCGTTTTTCATGATTGAGTCGACTCCAGCGGGTAACGTGGGCAGTCCCGTGCCAGAGGTTGGCACCAAATCGGCCAGACTTACCCCGTCCAGCACATCGAGGTAGCGCTGCGTCGCCTGGCTCAAAATGCCTTTTAGTCGGCAATGTGGACTCATGCGGCACTGGTTCTGGGCCGGATCAAAACATTCCACCATGGCGAAATCTGTTTCCGTCGCACGTACCACGTCACCCAGAAGAATAGCGTCGGTTGACTTCAGCAGGCGCATGCCGCCGCCCCGACCGCGCGTGGTTTCCAACCAACCTTTGGCGGCGAGCTCTTGCACGATTTTGGTCAAGTGGCTGCGCGAGATACCGTGGTTGACTGCAATCTCAGTGATCGTGACCGGCTGATCCCGGTTCTGGCTGGCGGCACAGTACATCAACACACGCAGTGTGTAGTCGGTCCATTGGGTCAATCGCATAGATCAGAAGAAGATTTGGTTAAAGATGCATTTATTTTGCATATTATCGGATAAACTAACATTCATATTACATTCATCTTTAAAGGAGTCATTTCATGAATGCATCGAAACCGTCCAGCCTAATGTCTGGCGAAGCACTGAGCGTAGATCAACAAATTGGTCAAATTGCAGTTGCTGTACCTGGCGCCACTGCTGTTTTCAGGCGACTCAAGTTGGATTTTTGCTGTGGCGGTCAGATCAGCCTGCAACAGGCGGCAGCCGACAAAGGTCTGGACGCACTGGTCGTGCTGGCTGAACTCTCGACCCTGCAAAGAGACACCGCACCGCCTGAAGCCACCGAGCCGACAGCGCTGATCGAACACATCCTGGAGCGGTATCACGCCGTGCACCGCGGTCAATTGCCCGAACTCATTCGCATGGCGCGCCGGGTTGAAGCTGTGCACCGCGACAACCCATCCGTTCCGACGGGGCTGTCAGAGTTGTTGGAAATCGCAGAACAAGAAATGCTCTCGCACATGGAAAAGGAAGAGAACATCTTGTTCCCCATGATGCAAGCCGGTGGCCATCCCTTTGTCAACCAGCCCATTTCCATGATGCGCACCGAGCATGTTGAACACGGAGCCATGCTTGAACGGTTGTTGGCGCTCACCAACAACGCCATGCCACCTGAGGGTGCGTGCAACACTTGGCGGGCGCTGTACGCAGGCATTGCACAATTTCAAAATGACCTGATCAGCCACATTCATCTTGAAAACAATGTGCTGTTTCCGCAATTCAATGGCCAATCAATACATTGAATTCACCCGAGACACTCGGTTCGTCCAGCGGGTGCGGGAGCTTAGAACCATCCAGATCATGATTGGCATGTACTGCCGCCATCATCATGGTGGCACCCCGCTGTGTACAGACTGTGCCGCATTAGAGGACTACGCAAAACGCCGATTGGAACGTTGTGTGTTTGGCGATGCCAAACCAAACTGCGCCAAATGTGCAGTGCATTGCTATAACTCAGACATGCGGGAACAAATCAGAATGGTGATGCGTTGGGCTGGGCCGCGTATGTTGCTCAGGCATCCCATTCTGGGTATCAGGCATCTTTTGGCTAACAACAAAAAAATACCGGCGTTGCCTGAGTGTGGTCAACTGATTTGCGGGACTGATTTTCACGATTGGTGATGGAGCCGATGGCGATTGCGATGCTGGCGGTAGCAGCAAAGGAAACGGCGCCGGTATTTCTACAGGC